>NZ_JBTYKD010000186.1:0-40274 GCF_054880495.1 Nostoc sp. | reverse complement strand
AATCTCCTGAGTAAGATATTGGCATCGGATCTAACAATAACTCCCTTCCCAGCCTACCGCAGTTTGTGGTTCAATTACCTGAAAATTGCTGTAATCAAGCAGGTTACGAAATAGTACAAAGCCTTGACTATGCACCTCACACGGCTTGGTTACGTGCCTAATCAGGAAATATTGCGGATGCGTAGGCGTAGCCCGTCGTAGACATCGCTAAGATTCCTCACTTAGAAGCGATACCTAAAGTTGAGAATATCGAACCTCAGATGCTTATGGAAAGAGGTTTAAGACTAGGGCGTTGATTTTGTCGAAAGGGAAAAACTATGAATAAAAATCAGGTTTTGGCAATTTGTCATTTAACGCCCAGTTTCCGATGTCTTGAATTTTGTAATCGACTGGATCGTGGAGAGTGAACGTGCGGAGATTGCGCCAGTAGCGGTCAAAGCCATATTTTGCACTGCTAGCGCGTGCGCCCATCACTTCAAAGATGCGGTTGGTAATGTCTAAACCGACTCTAGTTGCTGCAACTTTGGCAGTAGCAATGCAAAGCGCACATTCCCCACGTTGTTCGGCGGTAAGTGACCATTCTTTTCCCCAAGCTGCTTGTAGTAATTCTCCTGCTTGATCAGTCAAGCTTTTCACTGCCTGAAGATCAACCCATATTTTGCCATAATGCTGGAGGATGTAAGGATCTTGGGTTGCACTCTCTACACCTGATGTCAGCCAAGGTTTTGTACTGGTTTTAGTATATGTTTTAGCAGCTTCAAATGCTCCTTGGGCAATTCCCAGGTAAATATTAGCAAGATTCAATTGAGTTAAGCAGGCGCGAATAGTGGTGAAGGGTTGATTCGGTTTGTCTCTACTACTAAGAATTTCGTCAGGATACACCAACACATTCTCAAAAGTAACACTACCACTGTCTGTTTGACGTTGCCCGATATTATCCCAATCATGATGAACAGTAACGCCTTGCCGTTGGGTGGGAATTACTACAATACTTGATTCACCAGTTTCTTGATGAGTGGCAGTGATTGGTAATATATCCGAGTCTTGAGAGCCAGAGGAAAAGCTTTTAATCCCGTTGAGACGGAAATAATTATTTTCTGCTGTCAGAGTAGTTCTTTTATCCAAAGGGTTGAGGGCATTGCACCAAAACCAATTGTTGTGAATAGTTTCTGAGTAATATCGCTGTTTCTGCTCTGTTGAACCAAAGATATGAGGAATAACTACACCTAAATGGTGATAAGAAAAGACGTGAGCAATGGAGCTATCAACTTTGGCAAACTCGCGGGTAATTTGCAGAACAGTAATCCAGCTTTGCTCCAAACCACCGTACTCTGTGGGTACAATCAGTTTCAGCAAGTTGCTTTGGCGCAAGCGATCGCGTTCATGCTTTGGTGTTCCCCCTTTTGCATCCCGTATCACAGCAGTCTCGGCAAATTCCTTTGCTAAAGACTTAGCTAGATCAAGATAATTTTGAGACTCTTTAGTTTCGATTAATTGCATCCCTTGCAATTTCTCCTGTTAACCCTATTGTGAGGAGCAACCATAAATTCAGCTGGCAAAACTTTAAATCTACAGTATTTCGATAAAATTACCGTACCAAAAATATATCATCCCACAATCTAACTAATAAGGCAAGTTCAAATGAAAAGAATTTTGCTAAAGTTATGGGTTGTTAGTACAATCTCAAAAAATAGTTAATTGAGACTCAAGCAAAAAACAACTTTTGAGAATTTCTTCTCTCATCTACTTGTTTTTTAGAACTATATATGCAATATTGTTAACTTGAATACAATAATCTACTTTAAATTGATAGATTTATAGTATTTTGTAAATAATTGGCGATAAATTCAGATTATTCTGTAAAACTGCAATGTTTTTTTACAGATAGAGCAGCTTGTGCAGGGATTTTAATTTTGTGAAAAAAAGTCTTTTCTACACTTAAATATGCAGATGAAAACGCCAGATAGTCACTGATACATCTGGTTATATCTGGATGTCTAGTGATATTAGTGAAAACTTTCGAGTGTTAAAGTAATTCAAAATTTTTCAGGGCTAGTCATAGATTTTTAACTTGACAAATCACTGAAATGTCTGATGGCTTTTCCTAAATTTTTCAAACCAAAAATGTGATGGGAGTGATAGAAATGTTCAATCGTTCATTTCATAATTTATTCATGGAGTCGATGATTTTGGGTGCTACTTTGCTAGCCAGCACATCAGCTTATGCTGAAGACAGGAATTTAGTGGTTGGGAATGGGACTCAAACAAATATATCAACTGCACTCACCAAGCGCACCCTACGTCCCAATCAAACTCCACCTTTCAAGGACAATTTTTCGGAAACAACCATTGCACAAACGCCTAAAATTCCTGCAATCAATAGTGATGCAAGTGCCCAACAGACAAACAGTATGTCTCAAGTAACATCTGTATCTCAGTTTTCTGATGTACAGCCAAGTGATTGGGCATTTGGCGCACTCCAGTCTTTAGTTGAGCGTTATGGATGCATAGCGGGCTATCCAAATAGTACTTATCGGGGAAACCGCGCCATCACTCGCTATGAATTTGCAGCAGGCTTAAATGCTTGTTTATCTCGGATAAATGAGCTAATTGCAACAGCTACATCAGACTTAGTTACCAAAGAAGACTTAACTACCCTACAAAGACTGCAAGCAGAATTTAGCGCTGAATTATCAACTCTACGGGGTCGCGTTGATAATTTAGAAGGTCGGACTGCGGAACTAGAAGCAAATCAGTTTTCAACAACAACAAAGCTAGTAGGAGAAGCCGTCTTTGCCGTCACAAATGCCTTTAGTGGCTCAGTTAATGGTAGCAACACAGTTTTTCAAGATAGAGTTCGCCTGAAATTCATAAGTAGTTTTACAGGTAAAGATGCTCTCTACGTCCGTTTGACTGGCGGTAATGCTACTACTTTGAAGCTGCCAAATGGTACAGGAGAAGGACTTCAAACCTTTAATCTCTCTCCAGCCAACAACAATGATTTTCTCGATTGGCTCGCTTATTACTTCCCGATTGGAGACAAAATAGACGCTTATGTAGGAGCAGTAAACGGAGTATTTTTTGATTTTATTCCCACTCTCAGTCCCTATTTGGATAGTGCCACAGGAGCCGGTCGCGCTCTGACAGAATTTGCTTCTTCCAGCCCTATCTATAGAATTGGTGGTGGTGCTGGTGCAGGAATCAATTACAAATTCAGTGACAAAGTAGTATTGAGCTTGGGTTATTTAGCAGGAGATCATGCCAGCCCTCAATCAGGTAGCGGTTTATTTAATGGTCAATATGGCGCGATCGCCCAACTAGCATGGAACCCCAACAATAACTCTGGCATTGGTTTAACCTATCTAAATGCCTACCAAAATCGGGGAGCGATATTTGATATTGGTAGTGGTGGAGCGATCGTTGGAACTGCACAGGCCAATACACCTTTTGATCAAGTAATTACAAACTCTTATGGAGCAGAAGCTTTTTACAAATTCAGTCCTAAGGTTGCAATCAATGGGTTCTTTGGCTACACGAACGCCAAAAATCTGGCAGGTAGTGGTAGTGCAGATATTTGGTACTATGCTCTGGGGTTGGCATTCCCAGATTTAGGTAAACAAGGTAATCTTGGTGGTATTCTTGTGGGTGCAGAACCTTATCGGGGTGGTAATCCTGCACCTGCAAATGATTTATCCTTACATATTGAAGGCTTTTACAAGTATCGGCTCACAGATAACATTGCCATCACCCCTGGCGTAATTTGGATAACGGCTCCTGGTCAAAACGATGATAATCAGGATGCGGTAATTGGCACCGTGAGAACAACCTTCACCTTTTAGATATTCAGCAAAGGTGCAAACAACAATTCAGCAGCGTCAAAATTTTGGCGTTGCGGAATTGATCTAGTCACACCGCATATATCAACTTTCAGAGGATAGCGATCGCTATAAATTTAATTCATAACTGCTTCTAACCAAGTCGGCAAATCAGCTAAACTGGTAAAATCTAACAGTGCTTCGCTCAAATCTTCGAGAACAGGTAAAGGTAAATCAAAAAGTGGCGATCGTATTTCCCCAGACAATTCTCCAAACCGCTTAGTCAACAATCGGATAATAAGGTTAGCAGCCTCTTCCCGTCGTCCTTCCTCTCGTCCTTCCTCTCGTCCTTCCTCTCGTCCTTCCTCTCGTCCTTCTTCCTTGATTTCTCGGTAAACTCTCGTTTCTTTGAGCGTTATTCCTAGCATAGACTCCACCTCAGTTCGACTTAATTTTTCAAACTTGGGTTCTTTGACAGCTACCGAATCAAAACGGTAATTTTCGGCATTTATTGGAGGATTTGTCAATAGTTCAAATAGCAAAGTGGGGGATTGTTGAAAAAGCTTGTAGAATATTGAATCTCGGCGCATGAAGTATTCTATTTAATTTATTTGTTTAACCTGCGGTACATTTAATCACATATCCCCCAACATCGCTATTATATTGTTGTGTGTAGACGCTGAAGCAAAGACAGCAACATCACAACTATTAACGCCCTTCACTATTCAAGCTTAGGGGTTGCTGTTCTTCAACTATTGGCGGCACATCCTGCCAAAGGTTCAAACCGTCGTATAATCCCGGAGCCATTAAGAATACTTGAACCCAAAGAATATTAAACCACCAGTAAAGCCCTTGGATAATATTTACTTGACCTACCAGGGATACTGTCAGCAGGTAAAACAAGACCGAAATTATTAAACTAGCAACAGATGCAACTATGCCTTTTGTAGGCTGTGATAGCTGCGTGAAAGGCCACATATTAAATTGCCACAGCAAGCCTAAACCAACTGTTGTCCAAATTCCAGCAAAGGTTGGGCCTGTCGTTGTGGTAAACAAATCCATTCCTAGCTGTTTGAGGAACAATTCTGTAATCAGAGTCAGTAATAAAACAATACCTGTATGCAGTAACCCCAAACGTGGCATTCCTAGTTCCAATTTATTCAAAGGCCAACGTTCAAAGAAACTGCCAAACACTGTCGAACAAGGAAACCAATACCAAGGGATATAAAAAGGTTGAAGTCCCCACATTTGTGGTAAGAAGGTGAGTGCAGGGGCAATAAAGAAGACGGCAAAAAAGATATTGATCAAGCCGCTTACTGGATGCCATTCGCGTACTTCCTCGGTGGTGACAATCGTGTTATCAAAGAAGAATAAACTTGCAGCAGCCGTAATAATTGCTGTTTGTCCCCACAAGCCAACAGATGTATCAGTGAGAATTGCTTTTGCAGAGATGAATTTCCAAGATTCTCCAGTAATGTAAACTAGCGCCAACAGCACTACTAAATTCACTGTTCCTCGTCCAAATCGGGTAGAGGAAAAGCGAGAGCCTGGATAGCCGTTGAGGGAAAAACCTAGATGCCACCACCAGACGAAGCATATAGTGATATAAGTCAACTTTGTTCCCACATTCAGTTGAATAATTTGACCAAAGATGAGTTCAAAAATATAGCTAATGACAGCAATTACAGCAATAAAAAGCAGTCCCTTAAATGGCTGGCTTTTCCAAATACTCCGCCTCTGGGTTGGGTTTGTAATGCTCATAGTATCAACTTCAATAATGTTGGATTTATCAGGGGCAAAGCATTCTGGTAAATATAGCGGTTCTCGCTTGAGTGACGTACAAGAAGCCCACCCCCAACCCCCTCCCCGCACGCGAGGAGGGGGCTATGATGTACCTTATGTGATTAGGAAACGCTATATTACCCCCGAAAGCTTCACCGAATTTTAGACTTCGGCGTGAGCGCTACTTCGACCCTTCTCTACGAGACCCTTCTCTACGAGACGCTGCGCGAACGGCAAGCTCAGGGCATCGCGCTACGCGTAGCTTGCTTCCCGAAGGGTACGGCAGGTGTTACCCTGAGCCCTTCGACAGGCTCAGTACAAGTCAGTCGAACGATTTTAAATTTTGGATTTAAGATTCAAAATTTAAAATGTCTGAGAGCAAGCAAATTTATTTGTGGAATAAATCCAAAATCTACAATTCTTTATTCAGAGCAACTGCATTAATGTATGGGGTCAATCGAAAATCCAAAATCGAAAATCCAAAATCGAAAATCCAAAATTGATTGACCCCAATAGAGAATGCGGCAATTACAGCCAAGGATGGCGTGGGGGGTAGACACCATTGAGGAAGTAGTTACCAACAGCGTAGTATTTCCAACGGACGGGATCATGGAGTGTGTGAGCGCGGGCATTTCGCCAGTGGCGATTGTAGTTGAATTGCTCCAATGTGGACTTAGTACCTGCTAGTTCAAACAACTTGTTGGTAGCTAGTAATGCGGCTTCGGTAGCTAAGGCTTTCGCTTCCGCAACGGCTATTGATGCTTCAACTACCTTGGGTTCTTCTAAACCTGACTCGTTGGCGATGTCGAGAAACTCACCTGCACGTCGCAACAATGCTTCAGCAGCGTGAACCTGAATTTGGACATTGCCTAAGTTATAGAGCGTCAAGGGATCTTCATACCCCTTTTCTAAATTGCTATCAACCCAAGGGCGGGTATGGTTGCGGACAAAGTGGATAGTGTCACGAACTGCGGCTTTGGCAATTCCCACGTCTACCGCGGCTTGGATGATTTGCGCGATCGCACCCATTGGTGTTGCTCTCTCAAAGGCTAAGTAGTGCGGAATGACGTGTTCTGCCTTAACTTTCACATTTTCGATAATGGTAGTGCCGCTAGCTGTAGTACGCTGTCCGAAGCTCGTCCAGTCATCAAGTAGCGTCAATCCAGGGGCATCTCTTTCGACAAATGCCACCACTGTCTTACCATCTTGACTAGCAATGACGGGAACCCAATGAGCTAGTAATGCCCCGGCGGAGTAATATTTACGTCCGTTGAGTATATAGTCAGAACCATCTGGTTCTAACTTTGTTTGGACATCAGTAACAGACTTAGTGCCAATTTCCGAGAAGGCGTTACCGAATCGCTTACCTTGTAGAACCAAATCAAAGAAGAACTTCTTCTGCTCATCTGTACCATCCAAGCGAACTGCTTCCACCATGTAGAGGTGGTTTTGGGGAATTTGACCGAGGCTAGAATCAGCTTCGGAGATGATTTTTATGACTTCTGCTAAGGTGGCACTCGATACAAAAGCCCCGCCATACTCTTTGGGGACTGTAATTCCCCACAATCCACTTTGGGAGAACTTTTCTACTTCCTCAGCAGGTAAACGCCGATTTTGGTCGCGTTCTGAGTCACCTTTGGCAAACTCAGCTGCTAGTTCGTGAGCGATCGCGATCGCTTCTTTGTCATCCTGAATGATATGGGCCTTCTGTTCAGTATCAATTACTGATGTCATAATATAACTCCTTGATTGTGATAAGTATTTAACCAGACAATGATCTAAATACATTGGCTAGTCGTAATTTATAGGGCTGATTGCAATATGCCAATACACAGATTCAATCTGGTGAGATTCTTTGAATGATCAACTTTTTGTAGGAATCCGTTTAACCATTAAACGACTTCTCAAATAAATTACACAACTACTTGCAGAAGTCGTTAACTCTCAAGAATCTGCTACACCACAACTAACTCATCAACCTTACGACGATTAGCTTCTAGTTCGCGCACAATCGGAATTACTGTCTTACCAAATGCAGGCAAATCATCCGAGTAATGTAAGAAGCCACCGAGAATTAGATCAACTCCCACTTCATAAAACTGGCGAATCTTCTCAGCAACTTGATCAGCCGTCCCAATCAAGCCGGAACGGAAGCCATCGTTATACTGCACCAAGTCTTCAAAATTGGAATTTGCCCACATTCCCTGATGCTCACGAGTAGAAGCTCCCGCCTGTTTCACTGCTTCGCCAAATCCTTTCACCGCCTCGACATCTGCTTGAGCAATAATATCGCGCAATACTTCATGAGCTTCTGCTTCCGTATCTCGCACGATGATAAAGGAATTCAGACCAAACTTAATTTTGCGTCCTTCTTGACGAGCTAATGCAGACACTTCTTCAATCTGCGATCGCACACCTTCTATAGTGTTGCCATTCATAAAATACCAATCAGAGACGCGGCCAGCCATGCGCCGCGCTGCTTTCGAGTTACCGCCTTGGAAGATTTCTGGATGCGGTTGGGTAATCGGTTTGGGCTTCACCCAACCACCATTGATGCGATAAAAGTCGCCCTTAAAGTGAAACTCCTCCTCTGTCCACATACCTTTGAGAACACGGATAAATTCTTCGGAACGACGATAGCGTTCGTCATGGTCTAACCAGGGTTCACCATAGATGGTGAATTCATCTTTAAACCAGCCGCTAACCACATTTAGTGCAAACCGACCATTTGACAGAAAATCAATGCTGGCACCGATTTTGGCAACTACTCCCGGATGCCACAATCCTGGGTGAACTGCTGCAATTAGCTTCAATTTCTTAGTGACAGGAGCTAGGGCTGACACGGTTGTAAGTGCCTCTAGCTGGTACTCAGCGCCATAGCTAGCGATAAATCTGGCTTGTGCTAGAGCATATTCAAACCCGACTTCTTCAGCTGTTTGAGCCAGTTGAGCATTGTATTCATAAGTCCAATCTGTCCGTTGGGGGATTTTGCTTACTACTAACCCTCCGCTAACGTTGGGAATCCAGTATGCGAACTTAATATCTACCATAATTGTGCGTTTGTAATTGAAACTGCTTGGTTATTTGTCTAAGTTTGCTTGTAATCCAACAAAGCCTAATTTTTCATCACTAACAAATTAGCTAAAACTTGATCGGGCAAAATCTTAGTCAAAATCGAAACCTTGAGAGCGGCTGGAAACTACTCTGAGCTTACAAGTAGACAATCTCAGGATGTGATAGTGGCAATATACCATATCTTGACCGTGCTACCGTACTTATTAATGAATCAGACTTTATCACGGCAATTTTTCCGATGTCGTGACTCGATATACTTAAATTCCATTTCCATATTCCATTTTGGAATACAGCCCAATTTTGCTGAATGAGTATTTAATTATTTTTAGGACTAGCCCTTTCAAGGTCACTGATAAAATCTCTGCTTTCCTCTCTGCGTTTTCCGTGCCTCTGCGGTTTAAAAGTTATTTATTGAACGACTCTAGGCGCAGAGAACACAGAGAAAAGAGGAATTATTATCCAAAAATTTTACCCACCTTGAAACTGACTTTTCACTCTTATCTGGAAAACCTCTCTTCTTCATCTCTCTCCTACAAGGAGAGAGATGAAGAATTTTCCCCCTTCCCGTGTCGGGAAGGGGGCTAGGCGGCTAGGGGGTTAGGTCTTTCGTGGGCTTTTCCACATGACCTGAATTGTCAGGACAAAGTATGACTACTATCGGAATCATATTTGATTTCTGAAAAAATCTCGGTAGTCTTGTACTAGCCCCTCTTAGCTAGAATGTTGCAAAAAATTGTAGGTTGGGGAGCCACTGCGTTGCGCGGGTTTCCCGCGTTGTAGCAAGTGGCGTTGGAGGCTTCGCGTAACCCAACATCCTGATAATCAGTTGGGTTGCGCTCCGCTCCACCCAACCTACGTCTAATGCACTATTTTAGCCTAGAGGGTCTACTACGTGCATTTCAAAAATCAAATACTAGTCCTATATTCCATATCGTGATAAGTAAATGCTTTTCATGTGTTATCTGAAACTATACACAGCAGAAATAAATGTGGTAGTCTGAACTCCTAAACTACGGTAAAGAGATATTAATACTGTAGTTTAATTAAAATCTCGTAAAAAAAGGCACTAGAAAAAGATTTATGCCACTTCAGTTTGGAATTTGGTCGCCGGTGTGTGGCGGATGGTTGCGGGTTGTCAACCATGAGGCTAATTTATCTACTCAAGATTTGGTAAAGCTGGCAGTTCAAGCAGATGAGTTAGGTTATCATTTCTATTACATTCCTGAACATTACTTGAATGCAGTTCATGGACCTAACTATAATGTTGCTGATGCTTGGATTACAGCAGCTTTAGCAAGTTTGAATACCAAAAATATCAAGATTGTTGCGGCTGTACAACCTGGTTTTAAACTGCCTGCTGTCGTTGCCAAGCTGAGTGCAAACATTCAAAATCAACTCAGTAACGGCAGATTTGCTCTGAGTGGCATTGCCGGTTGGTGGAAATTAGAAGTAGAAAGCTATGGAGATATCTGGCTACCCCACAGCGATCGCTACGCGCGATTAGAAGAGTACATTGATGTAATCAGAGGGCTATGGACAGTGGAAGCCTTTAATTACGTTGGCAAATATTACACGATCGCAGGTGGTATTCTCGCAGATAAGCCTACACCAACACCACCCATTTTCATTGCTGGTGAATCAGACCGGGCGATTGACCTCGCGGCTCGTCAGGGAGATTATTTATTTATCAATGCTGATGATCCAGAAAAAACAGCAGCACTGGTGCAGAAAGTGAAAAAATTGGCTAGCGATCGCTATGGGCGTCAGATTAAAGTAGCAATGAGTGCGTTTGCGATCGTTGGTGAAAATACTGCCGAAGCTGAAGCCAGATTAAAAGCGATTTATCGTTCTGCCGATCAACAGCAGATTAAGTACTTTCAAGAGCAAATCGATCCTCACGTAGTTGCCCACAACAAACTAGATATCAGTCAAACCATTGAAGCCAATCTCGGTTTATCTGCTCAACTCGTTGGCGATCGCTATACTATTATTCAACGTCTGAAAGAATACGAAGCCGTTGGCGTTGACTTAATAGTACTCAAATTTGAATCTATGTTAGAAGACACTATTCGTTTCCATAAACTAGTGATTTCCGAATACACACAGCAGAATAGCTTAATTGCCTTGTAATTAAAAATCTTGCCTTACTTAGCATGAATAAGATTAAACTCGAAGATATTAGCCTAAATCACATCAAAATTTTAAAAGCAGTAGATGACTGTGGTAGCTTCTCGAAAGCAGCACAAAAACTTGGGCATAGTCAGGCATTAATTAGCAAAAAAGTCAAGCAGATAGAGGATTATTTTGGAGTAATTCTGCTAAATCGCTCTCCTGGTTCTATATGCTTAACCAATAAAGGCAAGAAATTAATTTCTCAGACACTTAATGTAGTAGAAACTGTAGAAAATCTGCGAGAAGAATTTCAAGCAACATTTAGCGCTGAAGGTGAAGATTTGATATTAGGGGCTACTAATTTCATCTTAGAGGTCTGGCTAAAACAATATTTACAGCGATTTCAGCTTTGTTTTCCAGGTAGGAATATCAAAGATATAGCAGTTAAAAATAGCATATTTTTCTCAAATTCTCAACTTCTAGAGATGGATCTCTTGCTCAACAGTTGCTCTGGATATAAGGAAGAACACCATTGTACTAGATTAACAACTCATAAAATGCTGCTGATCTCTTTTGGGACAAGAAAATATCTCAATCAGCATAGCTTAATTAAAATCAATGATATTGATCTAGCTGAGGTTGTGCTTTTAGATGAGATTCATTCTGAACTATCTAAAAATAGATTTTTGATGAATAAATTAAGTGGTGTAAAGGTACTACATAATTATCAAGATGTCCTCAACTATACATCAGAAAATCAAAAATTAACGATTTTACCCGACTTTTGTCAAACTGATATAATATCTCAATATCAAGTCCTAACTGTTCCTATTGAAGATGTTAATGAATATGGCATTTATATTCATGTTCCTCGCTTTAGTGAGTTATTAATATCCGCAGAGAGTTTGGTGAGAAGTTTTAGACTCGATCAAAAGAACTTTGAAAGTTTGCCTAATGTAAATCTAATTTTAGGTAGCTGTTCTCCCAAAGAAGAAAATATTCTTCGGATAGGTATTCAGAGTGATTCCATCGGGCAATTTGTTGCTGGGTATGGGACTAAGTATATTTCTGACTTACAGAGAGCATCTTCATCATTGGAACAGCCTATTTTCAAAAATATTGAAATTAACCGAGATTTCGAGTTACAAATTCTACCGTTTGCCTCTGGTGAACAAATGAACCGAGAGATGAAACGGGGAGAACTAGATATTTGTATTTTAGATGATATTTCTCTCTTAAATAATGGTAGCCAATTCTTCGATGATTTAAGTTTCGGCTCTAAATTGATTGGGATTGCTTCGTATAATCTTTTAGGTCAAGATATAAATATTGTTCTGCATAAAGATTCTTGTATAAACACTGTTCATGATCTGAAAGGGAAACGAATTTCCACCTTATTTGGTTCAAATGCTCATCGGTTCATTATTACTCTTTTTGAACTCTATGATCTGGATGTCAGTAAGGATTGCAGATTAGTGAATGAAAATCCTCGTAAAGCAAGTAATAGTTTAGCAAATAAAACTATAGATGCTTACGTATGTTGTCACACTTTTGCTTCAATTTTAGAAGCTTATGCTTTTGTCAGAAAGTTGCCTCTCTCTCAGACGGGTAGTTTAAGAATTCCATCAATTAGAGGAATTGTTTGTCGTTCGCAGTTCATTAAAGAAAACCCTAAAATTATCATTGCTTATCTACATGATTTGGTAGTTGCTAACTATTGGTTTAATTCATCTCCACTCAAGGCGGCAGATTTATTAACTCAAGTGATTGATGTGAGAACAACTCAAGTAAATCAGTTTTTTAATCCTGTATTTGGTAATCGCATCGATCCGACCCTCAAACCTCAATGGTCTTGGTTACTGAAAACTTTAAATCGCAGGTTAGAAGGAAAATATGGCATTTCACTATTTGATGTAGATTTCTGGATAGATGATTATTTCTTAAGGCTTGTCTACAATTTGCTCAATTTAGATTATCACTTTCATCAGGTTTCTTTTGCAAGTGAATTTTCCAGCAGCTATTTTGTAGAGGAACAGTTTAGCCGACATATAAAAGTTCTCTATGATAAATATGATCTACCGCTACAAGATGAAGATAGCAGTCACACAGCAATATCAGTGTAATAGGACTTACGCAAAATGACACGGTGTAGGGACAATTAATGTAGCTTTAGCTGACCGCAGGGTATTGCCCTAAGAAGAAAATCACGGTTTTGGCTATTGTTTGCATAAGTCCTGTGTAAGATGATATAGGAAAGCGAATTTTTCTATATTAAGGAATAAGAATTAAATTAAGATACAATTTATCTCCCTGGCTTACCTCACCCTCAATCCCTCTCCTTATAAAGGAGAGGGAAGTTAGAGAAAGGATGAAGTTTTGCATTTTATTTAATCCACTTTCCTAACTACTACGTAGTGTATAATGAAAAGATGTTTAACGACAGCAATAACTCCCAAGCTAGTATTCTCTACAGACATGGCGACGTTTTAATTAGACGTATTGCTAGCTTACCTGTCGGTGTTCAAAGGCGTGTAGGTGCTACTCTGGCTCATGGTGAAATCACAGGACATAGCCATCGCATTCAGTAATCCAATGCTGTTCAGTTGTGGGTACATGGTAATGACCTTTTTCTTGAGGTTAAAGAAGTAAGTGCGACTTTAGTTCATGAAGAACATCGGGCGATTGAATTACCCCAAGGGCTTTACCGTGTCTGGAAACAACGTGAATATTGGCCTGATGCTTACGTGGAGGTGATGGACTAATGCTGAAGATGATGTCAAAGGGACGTGTGCCGAATAAATTAGTTAAGCAGCGTCCAAACGAAAGTCACGAGCCTGTATCGGCTGAAGTTGCTCGAAAACTGATCCTTGAGCATCGCGCCTGGAATGGGATGCGCGTTTTGGGTCATCTGGATTTAAGCGGTGCGTTGGATGTTTACAATCTACCTGAAAATCTCACCTGTGAAAGTATTGATATTAGCGACTGTGTAAACCTTATTAACCTTCCCCAAGGACTCCACATCACTTATTGGATCGAGTTGGCCGGAAGTGGGATTACCAGTTTATCTGCGGGGCATGGTTTTGTATTGCGGTGGCGAGGCGTACAGGTGACAGATAAGATTGCCTTTGAATCCCAGTCGATAACGGGGCAGGATATCCTCAATATAGAGAATGTTGAGTTGCGCCGCGTGCTGATTGAACGTCTGGGATACGAGAGATTTTTGCAGCAAGTGGGAGGATTGATCCGTGATCGCGATCGCGATGCCGGTGGAGAACGTCAACTAGTCTACATTCCTTTTGAGGATGACGAGTCACTGATGGTTTTAAAAGTTACTTGTCCATCCACAGGACATATTCATATCTTGCGTGTTCCCCCTGATATGCGAAATTGCCATCAGGCAGCCGCCTGGATTGCAGGCTTTAATAACCCAGATGATTATAACCCTGCGATCGAGGCGTAATTATAATTCCTCTTTTCTCTGTGTACTCTGCGCCTCTGCGGTTTAAAAGTGATTTATTGAACCGCAGAGGCACAGAGGAGGACACTTGCTTGGGCGGGTTTCCCACACCAGTCCGCACAAGAGGGGGAACCCCCGCAAGCGGCTGGCTTGACTTGAGCAAAGTGTCCGTAACGCAGAGAGGAAAGCAAAGATTTTATGAGTGACTTTGAAAGGGCTACTCAATTGGTAGTAGTGGGTTGCACAAATCGCTTAATTTCACCACAGGCAATATAGGACTTGCCATCAGGTGCTGTTTTGACTTCATCAACGAGGTAAAGCATTCCTTCCTCACGAACCGATCGCGGAAAACGCATGTTCCAATCTGGTTCATATCCGTCGGAAACTACCCTAGCCCGTAGCTTGCTGCCATCTTTGACACACTGAATTAAAATGCTGTCCCCTACACTGTCAGTTGTGATCAGATCGGCGGCACTGGCAGGGCCTTTGGAAGCTTTGCCTGTGTTAGTTAGATTCGATTGTCTAGGGGCAACGAAGATATCTGCTTCACCCGGTTGAGCAAAACGGGTAATATTACCACGTACACGGTAGAAAGTCCCATCGCTTGAAACTTCCAGTCCTTCAACAACATAACGCGCTCCCTCGGCACGAATCGCCCGGGGAAACTGGATGTTCTTGGTTGAATCGTAGCCTTTGGACATGACTTTGATCCGCAGTTTACCCCCTTCACGGACGCAGTACAATTCAACACCTGAACCGACTTCATTCACAATCGGTATCGCGTAGACTTCATCGCCAGCAGTGACACCGCGACCCCCCAGATCGCTGCGATTGCGCGTCATCGTCTGGTAAGACTGATCCCGCATCTCTTTACGTCCGGCATTACCTAAAGCTTTTTGGGCGATCCGACCTGCGAAATACTCAAGCTGATCGATCTCCTCAGCAATTTCAAAATTCTCATTCAACCCTTTATCCCGCAAATCTTTCACCAGCGATCGCAGGGTTTGTTCAGCTTCCTGATGCTTGCCATGTTCAGCTAGATTCAGTCCAATTTCTTTGGCCTTAGCGATCGTCAGGCGACTCAGTTCCAGAGTGATCTGGCTGGTAGAGGCAAAAGCTGCTTCCTCAACGGTGCCAACTTTGGCGATGACATCTACTGTGCCTGACACATTTTGAATGAGATGATCTTGCACAACATCGGCGCTGTAATACAGTTTCATCACAGGTAACTCACCAATTTGAGCGCTTGATATCACCAAACTCAAACCGAGAAGTTTGTCTTCGCCCTCGTAAAGCTCTCCCAAGGTGAGGACAGCTTGAGAAGCATCATTCTGGCTAAGTTTAGCAAGACTTAAGGTATCAACGAGGCTAACACCATTAGCCAACTCAAGTGTCACCTTGAGATTCTGTCCCACTACTGCTCTGAGACTGTCTAACTCAATACTAAAGACTTCCGTTGCTTCGTCGATGCTTTGAATGAAGTAGAAGTTGCCTGTGGCGGCTCTTGCCATACCAATCAGCAGGTCTTCATTGAAACCCTGAGCAAAACCTAACGTAGTTGTGATAATGCCTTCTTCAGCTTTTTGCGCCGATGTCGCCGTAAGTATCTTCGGGTCTGGAATGCCCATATTGGCGTGGCCATCGGTAAGCAGGAGAACACGATTTATTTTTTGCGGATCAAGTCGCGTCTTCACATGTTCACAGCCTTTGAGCCATCCCCCCGATAAGTTGGTAATACCGCCGGCTCTAACTTTGTGGATAGAATTTTTCAGTGCGGCTTTGTTAGTCACAGCCTGGGGTGGTACAACGCTGTCCACTTCATCGTCGTAAACAACGACTGAGAGAATGTCATCTGGCTCAAGTTGATCTACCACAGACTCAGCGGCTTTGAGTGCATGATGCAACGGAGCGCCTGCCATAGAGCCGGAACGGTCAATTACCAGAGAAAGGTTAAGGTGACGTCGGGGAGATTCAGCTATGTCAGCCCGAAAACGTAAAAGAATATTAGTCTTTAATGATGATCCTGCGGGGAGGATAGATTGGTCAAATTCGTAACTTGTCTTAATCATTTTCTATATCCCTCAAAGTTGTCTGTTATCAGCCACAAGCCCGATGATGCTGGGATAGGAAGTGCTTTGTTTAGTTTACCCAGACATAAGTTTATTCAGTGTAAAAATAGGATTATATGTCAAATTTTATATTTGTAGTATCTCACCAGCGATCGCATCGCCCATACTTCTCTACGAGACGCTGCGCGTAGCTTGCTTCCACGAAGTGGTACGGCAAGCTCAGTAACCATCGTAGACATCGCTGTTTCGAGAAAAGTTTGTGATTTATTGACTTTATGCTTCTCTACTACTGAAAGGCGATCGCACGGGTCACAATTACGGGAAACTGAAAGCAGATATATTAACAGAGGAGAACCTAATGAGCTGGACTAAAGTTCTTACAGTCGAAGCACTTTCCCCAGGTGCACGACAAGTGGTAAAAGTTGGTAAGCGTAAAATTCTGCTTTTGAATCACGAAAGTCAGCTTTATGCTGTAGATAGCAACTGTCCTCACTTAAAATTACCGCTCAAAAGTGGGAAAATCACTGAAAGCGGAGCAATAGTTTGTACCTTCCATCGCAGTGCTTTTGACCTGCGGACTGGTGAGGTACAAGAGTGGTGTTCTTGGCCACCTGGTGTAGGTAAGGTACTCTCGTTGGTTTCACAACAAAAAGCATTGCCAGTGTTTCCGATTCGTGTGGAAGAAGGCAGTATCTGGGTTGATGTCCAAGAGGAATAGCACCCTCTCACTGAATTTACCAAAATAGTGGTGAGTAAAAAAAAGCAATAAAAACCCCAGCCGATGAGTTTAGCTGGGGTTTCTATCAAAATTTACCTATTTCAAAGATATAGGAACCATTGAATCAGAAAATAGAACATCTTCTCAGAAGTTTGAACACTTTATTGTGATGTAATGTTGGGTTGTGTGTTCACATTGCCCGCTTCTATAGAAGCTGTAGCACTTTGAGATTGGCCTAAATTCACTTTGAATACCTTGCTCTGCTCTTGCTCCAGTTTGGGTAAAGTCAGAATTAAAATCCCATCTTTCAGGTCTGCCTTAACTTGTTGATTCTGAACTTTGGTTGGCAGAGCAATTACTCTAGTGAAGTTGCCATACCGGAATTCAGAATGAACTTTAGCATTAGATTGGGAATGTTTTTCGTAACGATGCTGACCAGCAATCGAAACTGCATCTTGAGTAACTTGAACATCCAGGTCTTTACCTTCCACGCCTGGAATCTCAACTCTTAATAGCAACTCGGAACCATTATCAGATAATTCAACAGCAGGAACCCACGCTGTTCTCGGTGATGGAGAAATCTCGGAGTTGCCGCGCTCGGCTGCTGTAAGCTCAGAGAATAGTTGATCCATTTGACGACGCAGAATCTCCATTTCACGGAATGGTTCCCAACGAATGAATGCCATATCTCAATCTCTCCTTAACTTTCTAATTTAAGTTGGGGTAATCAAACAAAGTTTTAGAGGTATTTAGAGGTTTCAGATATTTAAGCAATTATCGAACCTCTGGTTTTTTCGAGAGGTGTTTTGTTTCTTCTCTCTAGTAAGTAATTTAATAAAATAAAAATCTAAACAGAGTTGGGTAAACCGTACAGACATAGGTTGGATTTACCGTATCAAACAAAAAAAGCAGGACTGACGTAAACAATAGCCAAAAAGAATGATTTTCTGCGTAGGGGCAATACCTTGCGGTCAGCTAAAGCTACATGAATTGCCCAAGAGCGCATGATGTTGCGGGTTTAATGGCTGGGGAGTTGATGCCATGATCAATCTGATCGAATCAGCACGGTGTATCGGCGATCAGGGCTATTTAGTTCTAGACAGAAACCGCCCAGAACTTTAGTTCTGGGCTAATAGCTAAAGTCCGCTTATTATTCTCCTTATCATCGTAAATATAATCCTGTTGAGCATGCTTTTGATTGGCTTGAGCAACATTGGCGTGGTAGTTTACAAGGGCAGCGTTGATACTGTGCTACGGTTTGCTTTGGGAGCTGACTTTCAAGGGCAAAAATCCTGTGGTTACTTTGGCCCGTGAAGATTTATCATACAGGAGTTAAACTTACACAACAAGCGATCGCCCAAATCGAAGAGCAGATTTACCGCTTACCAACTTTGAAAAAATGGTTCGTTGAAATCTTTTATCAAAGTGACTAAAGTTGTGGATCATTTTTTAGTTGGAATACTCTAAAATGAACGTAAATCGCAGAGCGATCGCTGATGTCTGAACCTGCTACCATAGAAATTATCTCTGATGAAATTTCAGAGGAGGAAGTTATTTTTCCTCCTGGCGATATACTGAGTGACGAACCACCCTTGGAAAGTGACCTGCACCGAGAACAAATCGATTTGCTGATTCGCATACTCAAATTATGGTGGCGCGAGAGGCAAGATTTCTATGCTTCTGGTAATTTGACGATTTACTACAGTCCTAACCAGAAAAAATCAGAAAAGTTCCGTGGTCCAGACTTTTTCGTAGTTTTGGGAACCGAGAAAAAAGACCGTAAGAGTTGGGTAGTTTGGCAAGAAGACGGCAAATATCCAAATGTGATTGTGGAAATTTTGTCAAGTTCAACAGCAGCAGTTGATAAAGGCTTAAAAAAACAAGTTTATCAGGATACCTTCCGTACACCAGATTATTTCTGGTTTCACCCTGTAACAATGGAACTTCAGGGATTTCATTTAGTAGATGGGAAGTATCAAGAAATTCAACCCACCACTGATGGATATTTGTGGAGTCAGCAGTTAGAACTTTATTTGGGAGTTTATGAAGGTAAATTAAGATTCTTCACTACTGAAAATCAATTAATACTATCATCTGAAGAACTGGCGCAAGAAGAAACTTTACGCGCCCAACAGGCAGAAGAACGCGCCCAACAGGCAGAAGAACGCGCCCAACAAGCAGAACAAGAAATTGCTCGACTGCGGGAGGTTTTACGTATACAGGGCATCGACCTAGAGAATATTTAATGACATCAGTAAATTAAGTAAAGACATTTTCAAGTTAAAATTTAGTTATAAATGTGTGAAAAAAGCGTTATCTTCTGAAAGTAGGGCATCGTTTGCAAGCTAAAGAGATTAAGGAGAAGCTAAAGTCCCTTATCGAGCAAGCCTCCTCGATAGATCATAATTTAGCGAGAAGATTAGATGAAATCAATCGTTGGGTAAAGAATATTAAGCCAGGTTCCCTGACTGCAAAACCTTTTGTCGTTGCCTTTCTGCTAGAGGTGATTACGGATTCAACAATTTGGCTGATAATCAAATCCTTACCTTCAGAAGAAGAACAAAAAGCAAAGTTCGAGCAGATGACCCCGATTGAGAGATATTGGTATGCTTATCTCTTTCCTAGATGGTTTAATGCAAGTGACTCCAAGTTTTATATTTGGAAACAAAAATTAATGGCAGGCGAATTTAATCAGCTTGATGATGATATCATTAAATTAATAGCTCAAGATATTGTCAGTCGAGAGGGTAGTTTTTGGCAGCGTTATATTGCCGACCTTTCTATGGCAACAGATTTAATTGTTAGTCGTAACAATGAACCACTGTGCATTCAAGTTACCAGTGTCTCTGAAGAACTTAATCAACAAAAGTACCAAGCTTGGCAAAATACACTGCGATCGTGGGAAATCGAGAGAGGACTGTTCTTAAGTTACAATCCCAAGGATGCTGATTTTGTCAACCAGTTAGTCAACGTGGCACTGTATAACAGTGATTACCTTTCTGGTGGCAAATATTTAAAATTTTCGTAAAATTTCGGGAATTTGATATTCCAGATTTGGATTCTAGGCTAAATACTTACCTGCTAATTACAGCTTCTATGGCTAACAAAAGAGAAACTCACAGGTGCGACAATCAAGTGGATACTTTTTCTGAAGCTTTAGCAACAGCCCGACAAATGCAGCAAAGCTGGCTAACTTACGGGGTTGATTTTGTCAATTTTTATGTTGAAGATGTCGATGGAGACTGGCTGGAAACGTGGGGAAATGACGAAATATTAGATAATTCTCGATTAGATGCTATTAAAGAATTTTTGGTAAGTAATGATAGTGTAGCTGTGAAGGTAAGAAAGGATTTAGGAGAGCGATCGCTGTTTGATTTTGCTGTAAACTTAGAAGAATCTTGGAGAATTTCTGAAACCAATGACAGGTTATCTGCTGTGAGAAACTTGTTAGCTGGTCAAGGAAATAGTATTGATACAGATTTAGCAAATAGTCTGCTGGTAAAGTTGGCAGAGATTTTGTGAAATTTTTAGTTGACTTTTCACCGTATCTGGAAAACCTCTCTCTAAATCTCTCTCCTAAAAGGAGAGAGACTTTGAATTCCTTCTCTTCCTTTGCGTCCTTCTCTAGGAGACGCTGCGCGAATGCAGTTCGTTAAAAAATCGACTTTGACAAAGGAGTTAAGCCTTAACCCTAGCGTATTGGGATATAGGCGATCGCTTTTCCAGATAAGCTTTAATAATCTTTTAGATGTGCAATCTTTATCACTGTTAGTAGTAAGCGTTGATCCTGAATCTGGTAAATAATGCGGTATTCACCTAAACGAACCTTATACAGATGTTCGATGTCCTTCAATAGGTGAGCGTCTTCTGGACGTGGATTTAATGCTAGTTCGTCTAACTTTTGTGCTAGTCGTTGCTGCACCTCTGAGTCCAATTCTACAATTCTCTGTACAGATGAAGGTGCTAATGCTACTTGGTAGCTCATATCCCTAGCTCCCTTTTAATGTCTTCAAAGGGCGTTGTCCCCAGCCCTGCAATTTCCTCTAGTGCAGTATAAGCATCTCTGACATCAGCTTCATCTAACCTTGCTTCAATTAGCTCATGCATCTGCTCTGTTGAGCTAATTTCAATCCCTGGTTCTTCTCTAAGTTTATCCGTTAATGCATAAAAAGCTTCTTGTTCGTCTCGATGTTCTAACACATAAGCTCTTAACTCTTGTTTAGTCATCGCTTGAAAATTTGCCTTAGTCATAAATATCTCACTCTCCCATTTGGCAATATTTCTACTTCAAAGTTTTGTCCAGCCAGAATGTAAATGCGTGTAGTTCATTCATCTAATCTCACCAAATAAATTGGTAGGTACATCTGAGTTAAATCCTGACACACCTTGAATAATTCAATTGCTTGTTCATTAGTTGGTTTCATTGAGCATCATTAGCAAATTAAATACCACTAAAAAATCCTGACTAAAAGCTTGAGATTGATACATATTATCCCCTTTAGAGCCTTGTTCCTTCCACTCTTGCACTTGACTGCTCCATTGAATCGGCAATATCTCCCAACGTTTACGGATTCGAGCGATCGCTGGTTCTCTTGTTGACTCATTTGCTCCCTTCACTTCTGCCAGCAGGTAGCTAATTAACCTCAGCCGTGCCTCATTTGAGAGGTCTTTCGTTTGATTCATCAGTTCTTGTAGGTGTTCTTGACTCGTTTAGCTTCTGGTTCAACTCACTTTTTGGGTAATTTAACAAAATTTCTGGGCTAACACACCCTACTTAATAATGGAGAATTTAGTTTTTGGTCTTCCTCTAGACTAAAAATCAATGGTTTATAAACAAAGCCTGCATAAGCAGGCTTTGTTTGCTTTTTCTCTGGCATAACCTGGAAAATATTAAGTATAAAACCGCTATAGGTGTAGAGTGTGTTACCGCGTTAGCGTAACGCATTATTTCAGGTTTTCTGTGCCTGACGAAAGCCATGATATATCATACACCTTTTCACCGCCTAAAGAGCAGTTTGACATCAAAAATTACTTTATAACTTTAGCAAAAAAAGTTAAATAAGCTTCCATGTTTGGGAACAATAAACCTATCGAATCTCAGGCAAGTAGGTCAAAAGCATTGATTGATGAAACTGCGGAACTTTTGTACCCCTCTGTGGAGAAATTAGTTAAGGAGATTGTGGCGGTTAATCACGCTTGGAAAGTAGCTTGTGAATTATTTGGACAAGATTCACCCCTATCTATTTCTTCGCGGGATTTAAAAACCTGTTTGCAAGTACGTTTGTTGCGAAGCTATGCACCAGAACAGGTTTATTTAATTGAGGATAAAGAATCAGAAGGTGAACCACTTTACAGCTTACGTCTCCGGGAACCTATAGAAGACCGCCACTATGCGGAACATCTCCCAATGCGGAGAGCTAAAGAAGTTCTTACGGATAAAGAATTAGCGCAATTCAAAAACGTTTAATCAACATAAATCAGAGAAGGTAATTTGTGGAAATAGCAAAAGTTTGGAAAATTATTTGGCATAACGAACCTTTTCATTGGACAATTGCTTTTGTGTTAATAATTGCAATTATTATCGAACTTTGCACATTATGGCAGTATTGGCGTTCAGAGTGTGGCACAACTGAAGCCGGAATTAAATTTTTGAATAATTTGAAAAAGGGTAAAAATGTCAAACTTTTAGAAAAGGATAGTCCTTGGTTAAAAGACCATCTAGGAACTGATGACTCTAGTGGATTCAGACAACAAGATAGTAAGTTCATACTTATAAAGTATCCATCTGTCCTAGGGGAGCATGTCAACTTTGTTAGAACATATGAACTATTGAATGAATAGTGGCAAAACTAATGAAAATATAGGAAGAAATCAATTTTCACAACAACAATGGAACCAGCTAATCAGAAAAAAATCCAGAAACATCTTCAAGCCATAGCAAAAATTCTGTATCAAGAAGCAGAGACTAAAGAATTAGAGAGCCTAGCTGGAATTGAAAAAACAATCAGAGCGCAAACTCTAGAATACATTACGCCAGAATTAGGTTTTTTTTTCTCAAAGAAGCAACAGGAACTTCATCGGGAAGAGTAAGAACAATTAAAAGTATTATTGGAGAATTGCCAATCAGTGAAAAACAAGCACGAAAGTTAAAACTAGAGAAAAATCAGAAAATAAGTCCTTACTTAGAACAATGTTGCTTGAGAGCAAGTGCAAATGTCTCCTATGAAAATGCGGCAAAAGATATTCATAAATATACCGGGATGTCTATTTCTGCTAGCACACAACAAAGAATCGTTCATCGGTATAATTTTCCCGAAATAGGATGCGAACAAGAAATAGAAGAAATTAGCCTGGATGGAGGTAAGGTGAGGCTTAGGACAGAAGAAAAAGGAGAACCATGCATCTGGAAAGACTATAAAGCTATCTGCATAAACCAAGAAATAAAGGTAGCGAAATTAGGCGAAAATGAAGCTTTAATTGATTGGGTAAATAAACAACAGTTGGCAGAACCATTAACCTGTTTAGGTGATGGACATCCAGGGATATGGAAAATAATTCGACAATTTAATTGTCCAGGAGAAAGACGGGAGATTTTAGATTGGTTTCATCTGATTGAAAATCTACATAAAGTTGGTGGTTCTCTCAAGCGACTCAAAGCTGCGGAAAGTTTTCTTTGGCAAGGAAAAGTTGATGAAACTCTCGCTCTCATCTCTTCACTTAAAGGTAAAAAAGCTCAAAATTTTTGCCAGTATTTAGAAACTCATCGACATCGAATTGTCAATTATGACTATTATCAAACCGAAGGTATTTGTTCTATTGGGTCTGGTGCCATCGAGTCTACTCTCAAACAGATAGATCGGCGACTAAAAATATCTGGAGCACAATGGGATGAATCTAATGTCCCTCAAGTTCTCAAGCATCGCTGTGCTTATCTTAATGTCCAGCTTTAGAACCTGTTTAGTTCTTTTGTTCTAGCAAAGTTGACATGCTCCCAACGGATTCGCTGTCTGGGTGGTGATAAGCACGATCATGTTTATCTTTGGCAGGTGCAGGAATTTACCCCCACTTGGCTTAAAAATTATGGAATTCTGCCTAATCCAAATACCCAGCCTTCGAGAAACCCTACAGCAGATCAATTGCAACAGCGAAAAAACAGTCTTGAGCAGTGGAAAAGAGAAATTGAATATCTGGAACGGGAAGCTAGAGCCGCAGCAAATAAGAAGACAGCCAAAATATCTTTAAATTCTAAATCGTCATAATCTTTCAATATTTCTTCAGTACTCATACCAGAACTGAGCAATTCTAAAATAAACTCAACTGGATAACGAAGTCCTCGAATACAGGGTTTACCGTAGCAGATATTTGGATTATGAGTGATGCGTTGTAGAAGTGTGTTATCCATAAATTCTTACCATATTTTTGTTCTCATAAGCTAATTCTAGAAGCGAAATGACGGCAGTCCATTACGATCGCATTCATTAAGTAAGATATTTTAGCTTTTAATGTATTAAGTATTACTAAAAATATTTAAGTAGCAATGCGATCGCATACATTCAACCCTCTTCAAAATCCACCACAACCACGTTAAGCTGGATTAGAGTAGCAATTTATTGCGCTTTTTAATATGAAAATCTCTGTGACTGCCAAATTTTAATTTTTTCTGCTTGAGAAACCTGGAATGCTAGACCAAATTTTTGATTACCTCAACTTTCATGTCAGCCTTGAAGCCCCGATAGTTCTGCTGATCCTGATATTTTTAGAGGCGGTGTTATCTGCCGACAATGCGATCGCTCTGGCTGCGATCGCTCAAGGGCTGGAAGACAAAGAACTTGAGCGTAAGGCCCTCAACTTTGGTTTAGTCGTTGCCTATGTGTTGCGAATTACCCTGATTTTAACTGCCACCTGGGTACAACAATTCTGGCAATTTGAATTATTGGGCGCTGCTTACCTGCTGTGGTTGGTATTCCAACACTTTAGCTCTCAACAAAGTGAAGACGATCATCATCACGGTCCACGTTTTAGTTCGTTGTTGCAAGCGATACCCGTGATTGCATTTACAGATTTGGCATTTTCTTTGGATAGCGTGACAACTGCGATCGCAGTTTCTCAAGAAAAATGGCTGGTGCTGACGGGTGCAACAGTTGGCATTATTACGCTGCGATTCATGGCGGGATTGTTTATCCGTTGGCTAGACGAATATGAAAACCTAGAAGATGCAGGCTATGTAACTGTCGCCTTAGTGGGCTTGCGCTTGTTGTTAAAAGTGGTGAACGATAGTTTAGTTCCACCAGAATGGATAATGATTCCGGCGATCTTCCTGATTTTAGGCTGGGGATTTTCCAAGCGTGTTGGCACCCAATTGCCCCAAGTAGAACCAGAAAAGAGCGAAGTCTCGAAGTGAGATGAGGGAATGAGGCAGATGAGGAATGAATAATAATTGTTTATTTACTCCCCCCACTCCCCATTCCCTAATGTTTTACTCGTGCAACCAAGGCGTTAAGTGTGGTTGCCAATTGACTAATTCTTCATCCTTAAACCAAAGGGCTATTTCCCCTTGCGCGGTTTCTTGAGCATCAGAACCGTGGATTAAGTTGCGACCAATATTCAGTCCAAAATCGCCGCGAATCGTTCCTGGCTCTGCTGTTAAGGGGTTTGTCGCACCAATAATCTTTCTGGCAGATGCAATAACGCCATCACCTTCCCATACCATCGCCACCACTGGGCTAGAAGTGATAAATTCGACTAGTCCAGCAAAAAAGGGACGTTCACGGTGAACATCATAGTGTTGTTTGGCCAATTCCTGACTGACTTTCAGGAACTTTAAACCAACTAGGGTAAAACCTTTAGTTTCAAAGCGACGGATAATTTCCCCCACCAGTCCACGTTCTACTCCATCAGGCTTAATTGCTAAGAATGTGCGTTCCATTGCTACCTCCAAAAAGTTAATGAATTTTTATTTAGTCAATTGTCCCCGTACCCCTTCCTTACGGGATACTGCACTTCTCTACGAGACGCTGCGCGTAGCTTGCAACTCCTGTGGAGTACGGCAAGCTCAGGGCATCGCGCTGCGCGTAGCTTGCTTCCACGAAGTGGTACGGCAAGGTGGCACAGTGAGCCCTTCGGCAAGCTCAGGGTAAGACCTGTCGAACTGCTCAGTGACCACGCGAACGGGGAAGCAAGCTACAGACTTGTCTGTTTGTTATTTGTCATTTATTCTTCGTCCTCTGTCATGAGTCTAAGGGTTTGGCACTAATGACCAATGACTAATGACCAATCAGAGTTTATCTCAGAAATTATCTTTAGGTGCATATACGTTCCCAAATGAATGCGCTAAATTGTTAATTTGTGGGTGAAAAACAGAGGTCAGGAAGAAATGGGTGTTGATTCAACTGCTACATCTGACGAGGTGGTACCAGTACCGTCCAATGGACAAAAATTTGAAGTGAAAAATCAGAAGCAAAAAAAACTATTACCACCTAGTACTACCACAGGAGATTTACCTCGCTCCTGGAAAATCGAGGATAGCGAAGCGTTATACCGGATTGAAGGTTGGGGACAACCTTATTTTTCCATTAGCGCTGCTGGTCACGTCACCGTTTCACCCAAGGGCGATCGCGGGGGTTCTTTAGACTTGTTTGAATTGGTCAACGCCATGAAACAGCGCAACTTGGGACTTCCGATGTTGATTCGCTTTTCCGATATTTTGGAAGACCGGATTGAGCGGTTGAACGCTTGTTTTAATAAAGCGATCGCCCGCTACAATTACCCTGGCGTTTACCGTGGCGTGTTTCCCGTCAAGTGCAATCAAGAGCGGCATTTGATTGAAGATTTAGTCAAATTTGGCAAGCCTCATCAATTTGGTTTAGAAGCAGGTTCCAAGCCAGAATTAATGATTGCTCTGGCTGTCTTGGATACACCAGGAGCATTGTTAGTTTGCAACGGCTACAAAGACCGAGAATACATCGAAACGGCAATGTTAGCCCAAAGACTAGGGCAAACACCAATCATCGTCTTAGAACAGATTGAAGAGGTTGATTTGGTGATTGATGCCAATCGCCAGTTAGGTATTCAGCCGATATTAGGTGTTCGTGCTAAACTCAGTACTCAAGGTATGGGACGTTGGGGAGCCTCTAGTGGCGATCGCGCTAAGTTTGGTTTGACAATGCCTGAGATAATCGAGGCTGTTGACAAGTTACGGGAAGCTAACCTCCTAGATTCTTTGCAGCTGATGCACTTCCACATCGGCTCCCAAATCTCTGCCATTAATGTGATTAAAGATGCCATCCAAGAAGCCAGCCGCATTTATGTAGAATTGTCGATGCTGGGGGCGGATATGAAATACCTTGATGTTGGTGGTGGCTTGGGCGTAGATTACGATGGTTCCCAAACCAACTTTTATGCATCAAAAAATTACAATATGCAAAACTATGCCAACGACATCGTAGCAGAGTTAAAAGATACCTGTGCCGAACGGCAGATTGCCGTACCAACACTGATTAGTGAAAGTGGACGAGCGCTCGCTTCCCATCAGTCGCTACTGATCTTTGATGTTCTCAGTACTAGCGATGTCCCTCTCGACACACCAGAGCCTCCGCAAGAGGGAGAATCCCCAATTATTAATTATCTTTGGGAAAGCTACCAATCGATCAACCAAGAAAATTACCAAGAGTTATATCACGACGCTGCACAATTTAAAGAAGAAGCGATCAGCCGCTTCAACTTAGGAATTTTACGCCTCAGAGAACGAGCCAAAGCCGAACGCCTCTACTGGGCTTGTTGTCAGAAAATTCTTAATATCACTAGACAGCAAGAATACGTACCCGATGAACTGGAAGACCTAGAGAAAATTATGGCTTCCATTTACTACGTGAATATGTCAGTGTTTCAATCAGCACCAGATTGCTGGGCGATCGATCAGCTATTCCCGATTATGCCAATCCACCGCTTGGATGAAGAACCAACCCGTAGGGGAATTTTAGCAGACCTCACCTGCGATAGTGATGGTAAAATCGACCGCTTTATTGACCTGCGCGATGTCAAGTCGGTTTTAGAATTACACACCTACAAGCCCGGAGAACCCTATTATTTGGGGATGTTCTTGAATGGAGCTTACCAGGAAATCATGGGCAATTTACATAACCTATTTGGCGACACCAACGCCGTTCACATCCAATTAACGCCCAAAGGCTATCAGATTGAACACGTTGTCAAAGGTGACACCATGAGCGAAGTAGTGAGCTACGTCCAGTATGACTCCGAAGATATGGTGGAAAAAATTCGCCAGCGTTGCGAGAAAGCATTAGAAGAAAAGCGGATCACCCTAGCGGAATCCCAGCGATTGCTACAAACCTACGAGCAAAGTCTCAGAAGATATACGTATCTAAATAGTTAGGATTGGGCAATTCAATTTTGGATTTTGGATTAAATATCAATTCTTTAATCCAAAATCTAAAATCTAAAATCTAAAATTCCTACTCCCCATGCCCCATGCCCCATTCCCTAATTTACATTTGTCCCCAACAATTCCTCTATCGCTTGTCGCTCAACAGGGGTATGTGATGGCACTGTCTGACGAGCATCGGTAATCAGCCAGTCTAAAGCAGCAGCTTGAACATCGATCGCAGCCCCAGTTTTATCTACACAATAACGTCCAAATACCAGCTTATCGACTAATCGGACTCCGGGTCCCAGGCGCGACCATTCAAAAATCACGCTGTTATCTACTGTTGCGCCACTACATATCCAGCAATTGGGGCCAATCATCGCTGGGCCGACAATTTTAGCTCCGTCTTCGATTCTCGTCATACCACCAATGTAAACTGGGCCTGTAATATCCACTTTGTCCCAATTTATCGCGACATTTAGGCCAGTATAAATGCCAGGGGCGACTTCATGACCGGGGATTTGCACATTTTTGATTTCACCCAGCAGTACACCGCGAATCGCCCGCCAATAATCTGGGACTTTACCAATATCTACCCATTCAAAGTCCATAGGGATGGCGTAGAAAGGGGCTTTGATTTCTACCAATTTGGGAAATAATTGGCTACCAATGTCATATTCGATACCAGAGGGTATATAGTTAAAAACCTCTGGCTCAAAGATGTAAATACCTGTGTTGATGTTGGTGCTGAGGGCTTCTTCAGTTGAAGGTTTTTCTTGGAAAGCTTTGACACGACTATCTTCGTCAGTTACAACTACGCCGTAGCTAGAAACTTCTTCCTTGGGGACAGATTTCGTAATAATAGTAGCGATCGCACCTTTAGCTTTATGCCATTTAACCGCCGCAGTTAAATCCAAGTCAATCAAAGCATCACCGCACAAAACCACAAAGGTATCATCAAAAAACGGTGAGAAGTCTTGAATGCGGCGCATCCCTCCAGCTGAACCAATTGCTTCTCCCTCAAGTTTCCCCTGGTCATCAATTTTCCCTTCAAAGGAATAGGCAATCTGTACCCCAAACCGTTGGCCGTCACGAAAATAGTTTTCTATTTCTTCAGCCAAATGACTAACGTTGACCATAATCTGGTCAAATCCATGACGGCGTAACAGTTCTAGCAAGAACTCCATCACTGGCTTTTGCAGGATGGGAATCATCGGTTTGGGAATTGTATAAGTAATCGGACGCACGCGAGTACCCTTACCAGCCGCGAGAATCATCGCTTTCATAAAAATTTATTCCTTAACCACTAGCCAGTTTACTTTCATCGAGTGATAAGCTAATCATCAGTTTTTATTTCTGCTCTAAGTTATCTCTCAAAACAGGGATAACAGGAATATAGTGGTTGTTGCAACCATAGGTATACTTAGATGACAAGCGATCGCTTATCTTTTCAATTTACTCGGATTTTGGGGCGGAAGCAAAAATCTCTAAATTATCTGTAGAGCTAGTTTTGGCTTTCTTAGTTCATTGGCTGCTCAAGAGGTTTGCAGGAGTTAGCTGAATCTCTAAGTAAGCGAATTTTTATTTCATGGTAAAATTCTTCTTGAAATAGCTCTACTTTCGATTGAGCCGAGAGTAGTAGTAGCGCCCAGAAAACGCTAACTAGTTGACTGTCTTTAGACTCATGTCCAGAGCCATTTTGGTTGAGAAGCTTTGTCTGGGTCCACAACTCTACAAGTTCTTCTAAATTTAACCAATTTTTTTCTAAACTTAATTCACTTGCCGACAAATTCAACACCTGCTCTAGTTCCCCAGCGACTTCTGTCAGATTTTCCTGGTGAGCTAACTCCATCGCCTCCCGCATGCTTTGGATGCTAGGCTGACGTCTAGGACGGATAGGTTTGCTGACTTTTTCTACTAGTTTCAGTTGGTTCGCCATGATTTGCAATTGCTTGATTAACTCTTGCAGAGTCACCCGGCGCTTTGGTGGCGGCATTGCCGCTCGACGACGCCGCAATTGCTGTTCTAATGGTAGACGATGACCCTGATGTGATACACCGTCTTCATCTTCTAATAGAGCATCATCTTCTACACCATCCTGTGCATTTCCTACTGTTGACAATTGCATCAAAGTATTAGCTTTGAATAATACCAGCATTGATGCTGACAAAAATGCCTGTCCAGATTGAGACAAGTCCGCTTCATAGCCTCGGACTATTCCCTCCGGTGCCATCAGTTCTAAATAACGGTCAATCACCTCAATCACTTGGACATCCCAAGGATCAATTTCCCCCTGCTGGGCTTGGTAAATCAGAAGTGTGATTGTTTCTAACAGATCGGAAGCTTCCATCAATGGGTTTTAAGTTAATTAATCAGAATCAAAAAAGCGTAAATTCAACACTAAAGTCATTGACTATTGGCAAAGCGTGTACTCTATAAATTTGGTTACACTTTTTTTAAGGTGTCGCGGAAGTCCCCACCTTCACTGTACTCATAAGGTAGGGATAGGGAGCGGGGGGTGTTCGCGTTGGCGGAGCCTCTCGTAGAGAAGCGTCACGAAGTCAGGATTGCATAGGCGTATTGTTTTTTTGCATTAGCAAATATAAATACGGTTATGGATGACGAATCCTACTTGTTTTTATGATAAAATTATTTGGTCTTGACCATTAATGCCATAAGCGAAAACCTTTTCTTATAGGTATATGTTGCAAGAGAACCCTTCTCTTCTCTTCTCTTCGAGAGGCTGCGCCAACGAGAGGCTGCGCCAATGAGAGGCTTCTCTTTCAGAGACGCTAACGCGAACGCCAGCGACTTCGCTCAGGGTAAAAGATTTGCGTCTTTGGAACCAGGACTCCTGACAAGAGGAGGGAATGTCAGACTTTCTAGTACTACGGACTTCTGGAGGCTATTCCCGATGAATTGGGAGAGCTACGTCCGTCTTACGGCGGAGTAGTTCACTCAGCCATTGTCTGCTGCAGTATCCTCGGAAATTTGTAATCAATCACCATTGTCAATTGTGAGATCAGATTGTGCAACTTTTGACTTGGGCAATTCAATTTTAGATCTTAGACTTCGGCGTGAGCGCTCAGTCGAACGCTTTTGGATTAAAGAATTGAAATTTAATCCAAAATCCAAAATCCAAAATCTAAAATTCTTACTCCCCTGCCTCCTTAATCACGGGGGGGATCATGGGCAATAGTGACAGTTGATACCAAGTCACTCGGCTTGCCGCTCTTGAGCGCATCGAAAGTGCCTTTAATAGTACCAGCAATGGGAACAGCAACAAGTGTCCCCAACAACCCAGCAATCTCAAATCCCATCAAAATAGACACAAAAATCCAGATAGGATTCAGTCCAATAAAGTTGCCGAGTAACCTGGGAGCTAACAGGTTATCTTTAACCTGCTGCATGAGAATTGCCGTGATCGCAACTTGAACTGCTAACCACCAATTTTGTAACAGTACTAAAATCGTCACCAGAGCAATGCCGAGAGACGCCCCGATAAAGGGAATGAGTTCTGAAATACCAATTAATATGGCAAACAACAGGGCAAACGGCACCTTCATGATTAAGAAAATTGGCGTCAGGGTTAGCACCATGAATAGTCCTAGCAACAACTGACTGAGGAAGAAGTTCTGGAAATTTAGGCGTAAGGATTTGCCGAGAGGATCTGCAATATGAGAGGGCAAAAGATTGATCAGACCATGCCAGACGCGATCGCCATATAAAAGCATATAAAATGCAAGCACGATGACTAACACTAAGTCAAGTAATCCTGACAGCAGTGTTCCAGCAAATCCCACTGCACCAGAAGCTAGCTGTTGCACTAGATTTTGAATGTTGGCATTAATTTGACTGCTCACAACCCTCAGATCAATTGGCAAACGTCGTTGTTTTGCCAGCATCTCAAACTGCTCTAGGTTTGCTTGACTCGCGCCTAACCAATCAGGGATATTCTTTAAGAGTTGGATTGTTTGGTCAATGATCAACGGTACTAGGGTGACACCCAGAATCCCAAATAGCGTTAATGTTGCAAGTAAAACTATAATCACCGCCTGAGTGCGGGTAATCCGGGCACGTTCAAAGAACTTAACCGGATAATTTAGGAGAAAAGCCAAAATCGCCGCAATGCTCAAGACGGTAATGGGATGCTGGAAATAGCGAAAAAGCACAGACAGCAGCCAGACATTGAGAGCGATTATTGGACCGCTCAGACCATAAATTAACAAACGTTGAAGGGAGGAACGGCGCATCTTATGCAACTTATTTTAGATATTTCTTGAAAGAATTTTTAAAATTCTTGCTTATGCTGATTATCATCATAGATATTTTTAACAAAGACAATTATAAGCGTATCTGATAGCAAGAAACCAAATCATAATGGATAAGACCGTAGCTGACCTTCGCAAAGACTATACCTTAGAAGGTTTGAGTGAACTCGAAGTAGACCTTAATCCTTTTATCCAATTTAAAAAATGGTTCGATCAGGCACTAGCAGCGCAACTTACTGAACCCAATGCCATGACCATTGCCACTGCCACACTAGACGGTAAGCCTTTAGCTAGAATGGTGCTGCTGAAGGATTTTGATCAACGGGGCTTTGCCTTCTTCACCAATTACAACAGTCACAAAGGACAAGAACTAGCAGAAAATCCCCAGGCGGCTTTAGTCTTCTGGTGGGCAGAACTGGAGCGTCAAGTCCGAATTACGGGGTATGTGGAGAAAGTTTCTGAAACTGAGTCGGATCAGTATTTTCACAGTCGCCCTGCCAGCAGTCGCCTGGGTGCGTGGGTATCTAATCAAAGCGAGGTGATAGAAAGCCGAGAAGTCTTGGAGCAACGCTTGCAGGAGTTTAAAAGCAAATATGAAAATGAGGAGATTTCTCGACCGCCTCATTGGGGAGGTTTACGAGTGATCCCCACAAAAATTGAGTTTTGGCAAGGACGCCCTAGCCGTCTGCACGATCGCTTGCTCTATAGCCGTTTAGAGAATGGCACTTGGAAAATTGAACGATTGTCACCATAAGAAGACTTGGGCATTGGGCAATTCAATTTTGGATTTTGGATTTTAGATTTTGGATTAAATTTCAATTCTTTAATCCAAAATCTAAAATCTAAAATTCTTACTTCCCCTCTCTCTTACCACTGAGCGATCGCACCTTGAATTGCTGCCCGTGCTTCTGATAGAGATTGGGTACGGGCTGCATCACCTTCATTCAAGCTATTAGCGTTGATAAATTGAATGTCTGTAAGCCCAATAAAACCGAAAATCGCCCGCAGGTATGGTTCTTGGAAGTCATAGGCAGCGTAAGGAGATGTCGCCCTAAAGTCACCGCCGCGAGCTGTGATGACAACTGCCTTTTTACCCTCAACTAACCCTCTATAACCGCCTTGAGTATCTATAGCAAAAGTCCGGTTAGGGCGAACGATTTGGTCTATGTAAGCCTTGAAGGTGGAAGGTATATTAAAGTTATACATTGGCACTGCAAAGACGTAGCGATCGGCAGCCAAAAACTCATCAATCAGCTCCTCAGAAATTCTAAGTGCCTGAGTTAATTCTGGGGTATGGGTTTCTGGTGGTGAAAATGATCCTGCAATCCAAGGTTCATCAACGTGAGGAACTGGGTAATGCCCCAAATCTCGGTAGGCGATCGCATCTTCGGGATGTGCTGCTTTCCAACCACTGGCGAATTCCTTAGATAGTTCTCTGGAGTGCGATCGATCAGCACGGGGGCTGGAATCAATATGTAGGATGTTTACCACCAAAATATCTCCTGATTGGCTAAGTATTTTTAGGGTCGTTGTTCAAAAATATTGTAACTGTGGGCTTCAAGATAATTCAATCCATGCCGAAAGTTCTTCCATGTCAAACACAGGAAGTTTTTGAATACCAGCTTTTTCAAGGCTGTTATCTTAGCGAGCATCTCAGTGAAAGCAAATATACCAGACGAGAAACAAGATTCTTGCTCCCTCTCCGAACCCACGGAGAGGGTTGGGGTGAGGTTTTACAAGGCTTTTTACACTCATTGAGATGTTCCCGTTGTCTTGTTTACTTCCGCGCCAGATTACGCAAATTACCAAGTCCGCGATCGCTCCCGCATTCCGCAGCGCTTCTGTACTTTTTACAACTTGACCACCTGTTGTAATAACGTCTTCAATGACACACAATTTTTTTCCTGCAATATTAACCCCTTCTGCTATTTTTTCAGTTCTATACTCTTTTTTTTTGTCTTCCGAACAAACAATAGTTACGAATAAATCGTGATAAATTTATTGATAATTTATCTTATTAATTTATAACCATCTACCAATCGCTAGCTATGACAATTACCCTAACGCCGGAACAGGAAAGAGAGCTTTGGGCAGAAGCTAGACAGAATAGCCAGCAAAACTTATCAGAGCCATTTGAATCCTATTGTCAAATACCCCAGCAACTGGGCCAAGGATATACGCGAAGCATAGAAGTCTATCCCCAAGTGTGGCTGGGGATTGCTAACTACGAATACTATGATGATGTACTGGAAGCAGGCTGTGAATGCGTTCACCCTTTGCAATTTGTTGTTCGTCTTTCGGGAAAAATTATAGATGAATTTGGAGGGCAAATAGGAGAAGGATACACAGCCATTTCCGGTGGCGGCATTCAACCAAAGATGGCTTTTTTGGATTCTCAAGCACACGTGGGTATTGGCTTCAGTATGCCTCCTGAGTTGTTGGCAACCTTTTTTCCTACAGGGGACGGAGAAATTCCACCGCAACTACGTTTTTTGGCAAAAGGTAACGAGTGGCAGACATTGCTCTACCCAAAAACTACAACAGCAATACAGACAGTGGCACAGCAAATAGTCAACTGTCCTTACCACGGGATGACGAAGCGTTTGTATTTACAGGCGAAGGTGCTAGAGTTGATGGCATTGCAACTTGCCCCCTTCTTAGCTGGCCAAGGTGAACCGCAACCACAACCGCGATTTAGAGCCGGAACTGTGGAGCGGATATATCAAGCAAGAGAAATTTTACTCTCCCGTCTAGAAAATCCACCATCATTACTAGAATTAGCACAACAGGTAGGAGTAAGCGATCGCACCCTTCAACGTGGTTTTCAGCGACTCTTTGATACTACCGTATTTGGTTACTTGACAGACAAACGCATGGAGCGAGCAAAACGCTGGCTCAGAGAAGGAAATCGCACAGTGTTAGATGTGGCAATTATGACTGGTTACTCCAATCCCACCCACTTTAGTGTTGCTTTTAAACGTAAGTTTGGTATCTCTCCCAGTCAGTGTCGGTTGGGAGAAAAGTCTGTTTGGCGATGATTAGTTCTGTATTGGGGTAGACGCGACTCATCTAATTCCTCTAATCTCAATTTTGAGTTTATTCATAAATCCTCTCAATAAAGAGGGTTTTGGTTACTGGAGTGTGGGGAATTATTATGAGGATTCAAGAGTTGTCGTCTAATATTTGGCTGTGTTTGGTGATGAGTTTTCTGCCATTGTTGATGGCACAATCTGTACGGGCACAAGAGCAGCAAAATGAGCCAACAGGAATTACAACAATTAAGCGACTGAGCGAGATTGAACGCCCAGCCAGCAATGTTAGCGAGTTATTTTCTCAATCATCAACACCTTCAAGTGAAGTTGTGCAAGTGACGGCAGTGAAGGCAAATCCTACCGCCAAAGGTGTGGAGGTGATTCTACAAACTACCAAAGGGGAACAATTACAAATTAAGAATCGCAGTGCTGATAATAGTTTTATCGCTGATATTCCTAATGCCCAGCTGCGTTTAGCCAATGGTGATGGGTTTACATTCCGTTCCGAAAAACCACTTGCGGGAGTTACTGAAATAACAGTAACAAATTTTGATGCTAACACGATCCGGGTGACGGTGATCGGTGAGGCAAGCTCACCAACAGTGGAGTTATTTGACAGTGATGAAGGTTTGATTTTCGGGTTGACAACTGCTGCATCTATTGCACAGCAGCCACCCCAAACACAACCAACACCTCAAGTAGAGCAGCCAACAAACCCAACTCAGCCGAAGCAACCATCAGCGCCGGATGATCAGCCAATTGAGTTGGTGGTGACAGGAGAACAAGATGGATACAGTGTACCAGATGCCAGCACTGCGACCAAAACCGATACACCCTTGCGCGACATCCCGCAATCAATTCAAGTTATACCGCAACAGGTAATCCGCGACCAACAAGTCACCCGCTTGAACGATGCTTTGAGAAATGTTCCCGGTGTGATTTCATCATATGGATCATCTGGCGCTAGCGAAACAAGTCAATTTACCATTCGGGGCTTTGCTACTAGTGATACTCTGCTCAGGAATGGTCTGGCAGATCCTCTGGGCGCTCGCTCACTGGAACTCTCCAATATAGAGCGAGTGGAAGTCCTCAAGGGTCCGGCTTCGGCTTTGTTTGGTAATGGTAGTCCTGGGGGCACAGTCAACTTGATTACCAAGCAGCCCCTCGCCACTCCTTACTATGCGGTTGAAGCAACGGTTGGCAGTTACAGCTATTATCGGGGCGCTGTGGATCTGTCTGGACCTTTAAACGATGACAAAACAGGGCTGTATCGACTGAATGTGTCTTATAAAGATGCAGGCAGTTTTATCGATTTTGCTCATGATAAAAATCTACTCATTGCGCCAGTTTTGAGTTTTGCAATTGGTGAGCGAACAAAGCTAAGTCTGGAAGGAGAGTATATCAGTGCAGACACCAGTCGATTATCGCTACCAGCTGTCGGCACTCTACTACCGAACCCAAATGGGAAAATACCACGCAACCTGAACCTTAGTGGACCTGACAGGAATGACAATTATGTTTATGAAGATATTGGTAGAATTGGATATAGCTTAGAACACAAATTCAGTGACAACTGGTCATTAAAAAACGCTTTTCGGGCAACATTTTATCATTTTGAAACCAGCGCGTTGCTCCCTACTAGTCTCGACCCTGATGACCGAACAATAAATCGAATATTTAATCAAGGACAGTTTAATGACGAGGCTTACAATCTGGCAACAGATATCATTGGCAAATTCTCAACTGGCTCCATCCAGCATCAGTTGTTGTTTGGATTTGACCTGAGTAGATTTGATTATGCATATTTATATCCTAATAGTCGTGCTGCCGCACCCATTGACCTGTTTAACCCAGTGTATGACCAATCCCTTGGTGCAAGTTTGAGTCCTCAGAATGCTTCCTCTCTAATAGATGCCTTGGGTATTTATATCCAAGATCAGATCGCGCTGAGTCAGAATCTGAAGTTACTGTTGGGTGTACGGTTTGATGCCTTTAAAGAGACGGATGGAGATTTGGTAGCAAACACCGAAAGTAGCCAGTCAGGAGATGCCTTTAGCCCTCGTTTCGGTATTGTTTACCAACCCTTACCGCCAATTTCACTCTATGCCAGCTACAGTCGCTCGTTTACCCCATCGATTGGAACTAGCTTTGATGGCAGCCTTTTTCAACCAGAACGTGCCACGCAGTATGAAGTCGGGGTTAAGGCAGATTTGAATGAGAGAATTTCTACAACACTTGCTTTCTATAATCTGACTCGCTCCAATGTCTTGACTGAAGACCCAAATCATCCAGATTTTTCGATTCAAACAGGTGAGCAGCGCAGCCGTGGTATTGAATTCAACATTGGGGGTGAAATCTTACCCGGTTTGAATGTGATTGCAGGTTATGCTTACACAGATGCCACAATCACCAAAGACAATACTTACACACTAAATAATTACCTCAACAATGTACCAAAAAATAGTTTCAATTTGTGGACGAAGTATGAAATTCAATCTGGTAGTCTCAAAGGACTCGGCTTTGGTTTGGGATTATTCTATATAGGCGATCGCCAGGGAGATTTAGAGAATAACTTTCAGTTGCCGAGCTATTTACGTACTGATGCTGCCATTTTCTATAAACAAGGACAGCTCCGCGCACAGGTTAATTTCAGAAATCTGTTTAATGTGGATTATTTTGAGTCTGCTGATAGCCTTTTGCGTGTTTATCCTGGTGAGCCGTTCACTGTGCAAGGCACGATTTCGTGGGAGTTTTGATCTCGCTCACTTTGTAGATAATTTAGGCGATCGCACTTTGGATCGCAGTTGATTAAACCAAGTATCTAAATCAGCCAGACTGGTAAAATCTAACAGTGCTTTGCCGAGATTTTCTAATTGTTCTAGTCCGAGATGCCAAAATCACCGAAGACGAGACTTACAAACTAGGTAATTGCCTCAGTTAATTCTGGGGGATGGCGCGATCGCTCCCGCATTCCGCAGTGCTTCTCTACTTTTTACAAAAAGCTGGGGAAAGTGTAAAAAAGCCGATGGAGAATACATCAGCTTTGCTAACAATATTTAACGTGTGGCGGAAGTCCCCACCTTCAATGTACTCTAATGGTAGCTATTGTGAGCACAACGACCGCGCTCAGTGACCACGGTTTTCTGGTAGGATACTTAATATCTTGACCATCAATGCCACAAGCGAAAACCAAGCTAATAGGTATATGTCGCAAGAGAACCCTTTGACTTCGCTCAGGGTAAAAGATTTGGGTCTTGGGAACCAGGACTCCTGCCCTTGGAGGGAATGTCAGACCAAAAAAACTACGGAGTTTTTGAGGCTATTCCCAATGAATTGGGAAGCCCCGTCCGTCTTACGGCGGGGTAGTTCACCAGATGAATAGTCTACTGTTGCTGAATTGCTGCTGCTTTGGGAGAAAACTGAATTCTGGGATCTGGCATGAAATTGTATCTCAAGTACAATCCTCCCCAGACAAACAGAATAATTAACAACGCACCAATACCAAGGGGACTGGGAAGCCAGAAAACAGTTTCTATGTGGTTTAGTTCACCAGGCTGGAGTTTCCACACTAGTTGATTGCCATTTTTTTCTGGCTCTATTGCCGTTTCAGTTTGTTGAATATTTTTCGCTCCCCAAGGAGTCTTCAAACTAAATTCCAAATCGAGAATTGAACCAGCATTAGCTAGGACGTTACCTTTGCTAGCAATTAGAGACAGCGATCGCAAATCCAAATCATAAATCAACCGATTTCGGACTAAAAGTAAAAAGTTGTTCTGTTCCAAGAGGACGTTTGATTCAATTTTCGGCAGTTCTGAGTCAGATTTGCTCTGCACAGTCTCAGAGGTTTGATTCGCACGGGAGTTAAAAAATTCGTTGAACTTCTCTTGCAATTCCCTACCACTACTAAAAGGAATTGTGACGATGATTTCTTCAGGGGAAACTCGTTGCACTTTCCCCTGAAGTTGACGGGTGCGGCGTTCTATGCTATCTAACCATTCGTATACAGAATCGCCACTAAAACTGGTTAACCGCTCTCCCAACTTAATATGCTGTACTATTTCGCCACTATTTGAATTATCAAAGTTAACCCCCACATCGTACTTCACACAGCCAGATAGTAGCAGGGATGTTAACAGCACTACCCACAAAATAGGATTTCGGATGGGAAAGACGCGCTTAATTCGATTTCGACCATTCAGTGGTGAGAGAAATTTCAAATTTCCCAACACAAAAATAAATGGTCTGATGAACCACAAGAAAATCTTTCCGAAAATTGAAGAAGTTGAAACCATAAATCTCCCCAAAAGTCAAACTTTCTAACCAATCTTGACTTATTAGTATTGTTTGAGATTCCTAGAACACCGTTTTGGTAAAGAATTTTAATCTAAAATCGTTCGACTGACTTGTACTGAGCTTGCCTGCCCTGAGCCCTTCGACAAGCTCAGGGTAACACCTGTCGAAGGGTCGAAGCCGAAGTCCAAAATTGATATCAGCCAGGGGTTCCTGAAAAACTCAACCAAACCAAGTACGAGATGGTTAAACCAATGGCAATTAGCGCCA
>NZ_JBTYKD010000185.1:0-24054 GCF_054880495.1 Nostoc sp. | reverse complement strand
AACAGTATAGGAAAAAATTAAGCATTCCAAATCACTCTTCTTGCTGAATTCGGCGTCGTACTGAATCAGCATGGGAAGGTAAGCCCTCTGCTGTTGCTAGCACATCAATGGCACCAGCCACATTTTGCAGTGCGGTTTGGGAGTATTGAATAATACTGGAGTGTTTAAGGAAAGTTTCAACCCCTAATGCCGAAGCATAGCGGGCAGCACCAGAAGTTGGCAAGGTATGGTTAGGGCCTGCCAAATAGTCCCCTACAGCTTCTGGTGTGGAGTAACCTAAAAATATTGCCCCAGCATGGCGAATCTGTGGTAATAGTGCCCAAGGGTCTTTGATTTCTAATTCCAGATGTTCGGGGGCAAATTCGTTTGAAAATTCCGCTGCTGCTTGGAGGGATTCCACAACGACAATCAAGCCGTAGTGAGCGATCGCTTTTTCTGTGTCTATTCGCCGTGGGTGATCCACTAGCTGTCTTTCCAAAGCTAATTGGACATTTTTCGCCAAAGCAGCATCTGTCGTCAGCAAAATCGCTGCCGCCATTGGATCGTGTTCGGCTTGGGCTAGCAAGTCAGCAGCTACATGCACCGGATTTGCAGTTTCATCGGCAATCACCAGCACCTCGCTGGGGCCTGCTAAAGAATCAATGCCGACGGTGCCATAGACAAGTTTTTTCGCGAGGGTGACATAAATGTTACCAGGCCCAGTAATCACATTCACTTTCGGAATGGTTTGTGTGCCATAAGCTAAAGCCGCGATCGCTTGTGCGCCCCCAATGCGATAAATTTCTTGTACTCCTGCTTCTTGGGCAGCTACCAACACTGCTGGATTAATTACACCCCCTAGTCCTGGTGGTGTCACCATCACCACATGGGGTACAGCAGCAACATGAGCCGGAATTGCATTCATCAGCACTGTACTGGGATAGGCGGCGCGGCCACCAGGCACATACAACCCGGCTCGGTCTACGGGGGTGTAGCGTTTGCCCAGTACTATTTCATCATCGCCAAAGTGTACCCAGCTTTTCGGTACTCGCTGACGATGAAACGCTTCAATTTGGCGACAAGCTAGCCGAATTGCGTCCAACAACTCCTTTGACACCTGCTGATAGGCTGCATCTAGTTCTGAGCCTGTAACTCGGAGTTCTTCTGCTTTGAGGGTTTGTTTGTCAAATTCGGCCGTGTAATGCAATACAGCTTTGTCGCCTTGGCGCTTCACTGCTTGCAAAACTTCGCGCACCGTTGCTTCTTTGTGAAGCACCTGTTCGTCATGGGTGCGATCGCAGATCCGTTGTAGTTCTGCTCTGACGTCTGCCTGCTGAGTAATGATTCGCAGCATGGAGTAAGGACAATGCCAAAATTATAATATTCACACCTGAGATTTAGTATTGCTCTTGACCAACTTGGGTGTGGAAGCTGACTCTAATTCTCTTCTCTAGCTTAACCTGGATTTTTTTGATACTCTCAAGGCTGCCACCACATTGTTTCCTTGAGAAGGCGACTTAATTCCTTAGTCCGACAAGCCTCGCCAGGCTAGCCGCAGGAAGTGGGCGTGCCATTTCCCACTACCCTTATGCCCTTATCCTCACTCCTTGCTCTGGTGCAGGGACTTTGCACATCCAGTCTCCTGGATGTACATGGGGTAGGGTCTGAGTATAATTTTTACTTATTTTCCTAACTTTTAGTAGTTAACATCTGTACATACACGATATAATATCGGTTCTGGACTTGGAAACACCTGAAATTTAGTTGTTTAAAGTTCCTTGCCTTTGACGATACATCAGTTTTAGGGACAGATTATATTGGCAATCACATTGCTTAACCAGGTGGTGAGTTAGGGCTACTATTTTATTTGATGTACCTTATTTTAACGCATTTCCTAAATTGACGACACACAAAATTAAGGACTGGGGAGTGAAGTACCCCTTTTTGCTTCGCCCAAATTGGGGCTTCCAATTCCAACTAAACAACGACGGTTTTATTCGTCTTTTGGGTTTCCCGTCTCAACCGCTATCGCCTCCACTAGCCATCTAGCTTTTGGTCTTACACAGCGTCCACAGGCAGCCCCCCGCCTACCGCAGGGAGTTTGATTGTTTTACGACACGTTTACCTTGGATTTACAGCAATGGCCAACCAGCTAGGCTCACGTCTTCCCCGTTTCTCACGCTAGTTACCGTGGTAAGCATATTACTGCTACTATGACCTTTGTTTGCAGCCGTGTGGGTGGGTCGTCGACCATTTATATCATAACACAAATGTATCCATAGCAGTGATACTTTATGAAAGAAAGATCCATCAGAGTTAGGCTGTCGCAGAAACGGAACGACAAGCTCAAGGCTTATGCAATAAGCAAAGAAAAAACAGTTACGCAGTTGGTTGAGGATTGGATCGATAGGCTGCCTAGTCCTAAGATTGACGACTCCTTATCCACCCCCGAGCCTAATCAATCTGACGATTGATGTTGGTCGGAGGTGGAATCGTCGCCGTCCGCTCCCTATCCCCAGCCTATGAGTACATTGAGGCTGGGGACTTCCGCCAGACGTTAAGAAGCGGGGACTAGGGACTAAATTCTTCCCTAATCTCCAGTACCGAATCCCCGATGAGAGAATTTTTTTGAGGAAATTATAACATTGGCAATTTGGATGCTATATTAGTAAGTCTAGTAGTGTGTGTAGATATTAATAGTAGTATTTTTGGAATTGACTGTGGCGAATACAAAGTCTGCTCTCAAGCGTGCCGAAATCGCAGAACGTAACCGACTGCGTAATAAAGCTTACAAATCAGCAGTCAAGACGCTGATGAAGAAATACGTTAATGCTGTAGCTGTCTATGCAGCTAATCCTACCCCAGAATTAAAAGAAGAAGCGCAGGCTCGGTTATCCGAGGCTTACGGCAAAATCGATAAAGCGATCAAACGGGGTGTCCTTCATCCCAACAATGGGGCAAGGAAAAAGTCGAGATTGGCTCATAAACTAAAACCCCTAACTCAAACAGCTGCTGAATAGTCATTGGTCATTTGTCCTTAGTCATTGGTCACAAAACTAAAGAGAGAAGTCTGAGCGCCAGTTTCGGGCGATAGCGCAGTTTCTTGTCTATGAGATGCTGCGCTAACGATTTCGCAAGTATCTGTCTTCTCTACGAAACGCTGCGCGTAGCTTACTTAAAAGAAAGGGTACGCCCTCCCGGAGGGTACAGAACTTCGGGGACAAATGACGAAGGACAAACAACAAAGGACAAAGAATGCAACTGATAGACACACACGTTCATCTCAACTTTGATAGTTTCCAGCCGGATTTAGCAGCAGTGCGATCGCGGTGGCAAGAAGCAGGTGTAGTGCGCTTAGTACATTCCTGTGTTCACCCTGAGGAGTTTTCTAGTATTCAATCCCTAGCACAAGAATTTCCCGAAATCAGCTTTGCTGTGGGATTACATCCTTTAGATGCTGATAAATGGAATAGCGAGACAGCCGAGAAAATCAAAACTTTAGCAAGTTCTGACTCGAATGTGGTAGCAATTGGGGAAATGGGGCTGGATTTTTACAAAGCTGATAACTATGAGCAACAGTACATGGTGTTCGAGTCACAGTTAGCGATCGCATCTGAACTCAACTTACCAGTGATTATCCACTGCCGTGATGCAGCTGTGGCAACCAGAGAAGTGTTGCAAAAATGGCGGGAACTCAAAGGAGAAAGAATGCGGGGTGTGATGCATTGCTGGGGAGGAACGCCAGAAGAAACTCAATGGTTTCTCGATTTAGGCTTCTACATCAGCTTTAGCGGGACGGTAACGTTCAAAAACGCCAAAGCGATCCAATCCTCAGCGGCGATGGTGAGTAGCGATCGCCTACTGATTGAAACAGACTGTCCTTTCCTAGCTCCGGTTCCGAAACGGGGCCAGAAGCGCAACGAGCCTGCCTACGTGCTTTATGTAGCCGAAGAAGTCGCTAAACTGCGTCAGGAAACGGTAGAGGCGATCGCCCATCAAACCACCCAAAATGCGTGTGAATTATTCGGTCTGTCAATATCAACTGTGCCGTAGTGTGTTTTGTTAAGTTGTGTAAAAAAAATAAAACTCTCAGGGGACAAAAATATGCTAATATTATTCCCTCAAAAACATTTTGCTTGCGCCATAATAATAAAGGAAGGAACCTAAAACTTCTCATCCGAATTTTCCGTGCTGTTATCGGCTTGGCCATCCTCAAAATCTCTACAAGCGGATGCTCCCCACATATTACTAAGTGTGCCAACCCAAATTGAGCTAGACTTTTGCACAACATCAGCTTGGTGTGTATCGAAGCTATTCAAAATCGTTAAACAAAATTGCCTTGTGAGTACAATTCAACAAAATGAAGTGATTCTGATTCTAACCCGACAAGGTACGGATCATTCCCTCAGTCTGAGGATATCTAGGATATCACTGAGAGTATAAACAGGGGGGTGGATTTAAGACACACCCGTAGAGCAGCGTCAGTAAATTAACGCGCTTTTTGGAGGGGAAGTGAGGAAAGTAGAGCAAACTCAGGAATATCTCAACTGTATATTCTTCTTGAATCAAGACTCTAGTAGGTTTTTGGCTTCTGAGTCACCGATTAGGGGCAATTAACTCCTTGTCAAAATTGCTCATTCCAGCCAGTTTTAATCGTTGCGTTTGACCACACCTGTAAATAGCAAGTGTGTAAGAAAAAGTTCCCAAATAGCTAAGGACACTGGCTAGGAGTGGGAAGCGTTAAACAGCAGTGTCCAAAGGAAAATTTAACCAGGTTGACAAAGGTAGAGGCATGACTAAAGAAACATATATGGAACCCGCCTTTCTGTTGCCCGACTTGATTGAAATCCAGCGATCAAGCTTTCGTTGGTTTTTGGAAGAAGGGCTGATAGAAGAACTTAACTCCTTTAGTCCGATCACAGATTATACGGGCAAACTAGAACTGCACTTTTTGGGTCATAACTACAAACTCAAGGAGCCAAAGTACAACGTCGAAGAAGCCAAACGGCGGGATAGTACTTATGCCGTGCAAATGTATGTTCCCACACGCCTGATTAACAAAGAAACAGGGGAAATCAAAGAGCAAGAGGTATTTATTGGGGATTTGCCTTTGATGACCGATCGCGGCACATTTATTATTAACGGAGCCGAGCGGGTAATTGTCAACCAAATAGTGCGATCGCCAGGGGTTTACTACAAATCAGAAATAGACAAAAACGGGCGACGCACTTATTCAGCTAGTTTAATTCCCAACCGGGGAGCATGGCTGAAATTTGAAACAGACCGTAACGATTTGGTGTGGGTACGCATCGACAAAACCCGCAAACTCTCAGCACAGGTACTCCTAAAAGCTTTAGGCTTATCAGACAACGAAATCTTTGACGCCTTACGTCATCCAGAATATTTCCAAAAAACCATCGAAAAAGAAGGGCAATTCTCTGAAGAAGAAGCCCTGATGGAGTTATATCGCAAACTGCGTCCTGGTGAACCACCCACAGTGTTAGGCGGACAACAGCTCTTAGACTCTCGTTTCTTTGACCCGAAACGTTATGACCTTGGTCGCGTTGGACGGTACAAGCTCAACAAGAAATTGCGCCTTTCTGTTCCAGACACAATGCGCGTGCTGACTGCTGGCGATATTTTGGCAGCCGTGGATTACCTGATCAACCTAGAATATGATATTGGTAATATCGATGACATTGACCACTTAGGCAACCGTCGGGTGAGAAGCGTCGGTGAATTGCTGCAAAACCAAGTGCGGGTGGGCTTAAATCGCCTAGAAAGAATTATTCGGGAACGCATGACCGTATCCGATGCCGAAGTGCTGACTCCTGCTTCCTTGGTGAACCCCAAACCACTGGTAGCAGCAATTAAAGAATTCTTTGGTTCCAGCCAGTTAAGTCAGTTCATGGATCAAACCAATCCCCTAGCAGAACTGACCCACAAACGCCGCCTGAGTGCCCTTGGCCCTGGTGGTTTAACCCGGGAACGCGCCGGGTTCGCTGTCAGGGATATTCATCCTTCTCATTACGGACGTATTTGCCCCATTGAGACACCAGAAGGACCTAACGCCGGGTTGATTGGCTCCTTGGCAACCCATGCCCGCGTCAACCAGTATGGCTTCTTAGAAACGCCATTTAGACCAGTAGAAAATGGACGAGTGCGATTTGACGTAGCTCCGGTCTATATGACCGCCGACGAAGAAGACGACCTGCGTACTGCTACTGGTGATATCCCCTTAGATGAAAATGGCTATATTAAAGGTCCACAAGTGCCAGTGCGCTATCGCCAAGATTGGGCTACTACAACGCCAGAGCAAGTTGACTACGTAGCAGTATCTCCCGTACAGATTGTGTCAGTAGCGACCAGCATGATTCCATTTTTGGAGCATGATGACGCTAACCGAGCGCTGATGGGGTCGAACATGCAACGGCAAGCAGTACCCCTGCTCAAGCCAGAACGCCCTCTGGTGGGTACTGGTTTGGAAGCGCAAGGAGCAAGAGACTCTGGGATGGTGGTTGTATCGCGTACCGATGGCGATGTCACATACGTGGATGCCACAGAGATTCGTGTCCGTCCTAAATCTAACACCCCCGAAATTAAATACACCCTTTCCAAGTACCAACGCTCAAACCAAGACACCTGTTTAAATCAGAAACCCCTCGTCCGCATTGGTGAGCGTGTTGTTGCTGGTCAGGTGCTAGCTGATGGCTCCTCCACCGAAGGCGGAGAATTGGCACTGGGACAAAATATTGTAGTTGCTTATATGCCTTGGGAAGGCTACAACTACGAAGATGCAATTTTAATTTCTGAAAGACTGGTGCAAGATGATGTCTACACCTCAATTCACATTGAAAAATATGAAATTGAAGCTAGACAGACGAAACTAGGTCCAGAAGAAATCACCAGAGAAATTCCCAACGTCGGGGAAGATGCTTTGCGTCAGTTGGATGAACAGGGAATCATTCGCATTGGGGCATGGGTAGAAGCGGGAGATATTTTGGTAGGAAAAGTTACACCCAAAGGTGAATCTGACCAACCACCAGAAGAAAAACTGTTGCGTGCCATTTTCGGTGAAAAAGCGCGGGATGTGCGGGACAATTCCCTGCGAGTACCAAACGGTGAAAAAGGGCGCGTGGTTGACGTGCGTTTATTTACCCGTGAACAAGGCGATGAACTACCACCAGGAGCCAATATGGTAGTTCGGGTGTATGTTGCCCAAAAGCGCAAAATCCAAGTTGGTGACAAAATGGCAGGACGCCACGGTAATAAAGGGATTATTTCTCGGATATTGCCAGCAGAAGATATGCCTTATTTGCCCGATGGTTCACCAGTGGACATTGTACTCAACCCCTTGGGCGTACCCAGTCGGATGAACGTCGGACAAGTATTTGAGTGCCTCTTGGGTTGGGCTGGTCAGACCTTGGGAGTGCGATTTAAGATTACTCCCTTTGATGAAATGTACGGTGAAGAGTCATCCCGGCGAATCGTGCATGGCAAATTGCAAGAAGCACGAGACGAAACAGGGAAAGACTGGGTATATAACCCAGATGATCCAGGCAAAATCATGGTGTTTGATGGTCGTACAGGCGAACCCTTTGACCGACCAATCACTATCGGTGTGGCTTATATGCTGAAACTGGTGCATTTGGTAGACGATAAGATACACGCCCGTTCCACAGGTCCATACTCACTGGTGACTCAGCAACCCTTGGGTGGTAAAGCCCAACAAGGTGGTCAGAGGTTCGGGGAAATGGAAGTGTGGGCATTGGAAGCCTTTGGTGCGGCTTATACCTTACAGGAATTGCTCACAGTTAAATCTGACGATATGCAAGGAAGGAATGAAGCCCTAAATGCGATCGTTAAAGGTAAGGCAATTCCTCGACCTGGAACCCCAGAGTCTTTTAAGGTGCTAATGCGCGAGTTGCAATCATTGGGGTTAGACATTGCCGTACACAAAGTAGAAACCCAAGCCGACGGCAGTTCCCTAGATGTGGAAGTCGATTTGATGGCAGACCAATCAGCCCGTCGCACACCTCCTCGACCCACCTATGAATCTCTTTCCCGCGAATCGTTGGAAGAAGACGAATAAGACGAATAAAGAGCGGAGCCGGAGACGCTCCGCCTCCGGTGAGGAGTGAGAAGTTAAGAGTTAGGAGTTAACAATTCATAACTCCCAACTCCTAACTCCTAACTTAAAACTAAATATACTCAAAACTCAAAACTCATAACTCAGAATTTAAGTATGAGACCTGCCCAAACTAATCAGTTTGACTACGTAAAAATCGGCTTGGCTTCCCCTGAACGCATTCGACAGTGGGGCGAGAGAACATTGCCCAATGGTCAAGTAGTCGGTGAAGTTACCAAGCCAGAAACGATTAATTACCGAACTCTCAAGCCAGAGATGGATGGCTTATTTTGTGAGCGCATCTTTGGCCCCGCGAAAGATTGGGAATGCCATTGTGGTAAGTATAAAAGAGTTCGTCACAGAGGTATTGTCTGTGAGCGCTGTGGGGTAGAAGTCACCGAGTCACGGGTGCGTCGCCACCGTATGGGCTATATTAAACTCGCCGCCCCAGTAGCTCACGTCTGGTATCTCAAAGGCATTCCTAGCTATATTTCCATCCTGTTAGATATGCCCTTGCGGGATGTTGAGCAGATTGTCTATTTCAACTCTTATGTTGTCTTGAGTGCAGGTAATGCCGAAAGTTTAAGTTACAAACAGCTACTGAGTGAAGACCAGTGGTTGGAAATAGAAGACCAAATTTATAGCGAAGATTCTCTGCTGCAAGGTGTAGAGGTAGGTATTGGTGCCGAAGCACTGTTGCGCTTGCTTGCCGATATTAATTTAGAGCAAGAAGCCGAAAGCCTACGCGAAGAAATTGGCAACGCTAAGGGACAAAAAAGAGCCAAGCTAATTAAGCGACTGCGAGTGATTGACAACTTCATCGCCACTGGTTCCAAACCAGAGTGGATGGTAATGGCAGTTATTCCGGTGATTCCCCCCGACTTGCGCCCAATGGTGCAACTAGATGGCGGACGCTTTGCCACCAGCGATTTAAATGATTTATATCGGCGGGTAATTAACCGGAATAATCGTTTGGCACGCTTGCAAGAAATTTTGGCACCAGAGATTATTGTGCGGAACGAAAAGCGGATGCTGCAAGAAGCAGTGGATGCTTTGATTGACAATGGTCGTCGGGGACGCACTGTAGTAGGGGCAAATAACCGACCCCTAAAATCTTTGTCCGACATTATTGAGGGTAAGCAAGGACGTTTCCGACAAAACTTGTTAGGTAAACGGGTTGATTACTCTGGACGTTCTGTAATTGTGGTCGGGCCAAAGCTGAAAATTCACCAGTGCGGTTTGCCTAGAGAAATGGCGATTGAGCTATTTCAACCATTTGTGATTAACCGTCTCATTCGTAGCGGTATGGTGAATAACATCAAAGCTGCGAAAAAGCTGATATCGCGTAATGACCCCAGTGTATGGGATGTGTTGGAAGAGGTGATTGAAGGACACCCGGTGATGCTAAATCGGGCACCGACACTGCACCGCTTGGGTATTCAATCTTTTGAACCGATTTTAGTAGAAGGTAGAGCGATTCAACTGCATCCTCTGGTGTGTCCAGCGTTTAACGCCGACTTTGACGGCGACCAAATGGCGGTACACGTCCCTCTGTCGTTAGAAAGTCAGGCTGAAGCGCGGTTGTTGATGTTGGCTTCTAACAATATTTTGTCGCCAGCCACAGGGAAACCCATCATTACGCCCAGCCAAGACATGGTATTGGGGGCTTATTACTTAACAGCAGAAAATCCCGGTGCGACAAAAGGCGCAGGAAAGTACTTCTATTCGCTCGATGACGTAATTATGGCTTACCAGCAAGAGCAACTTGACTTGCACGCCTATATTTACGTGCGGTTTGACGGTGAAATAGAATCAGACCAACCGGATACGGAACCCCTGGAAGTGACACAAAACGACGATGGTAGCCGGACATTACTCTATAAGTTCCGCCGAGTCAGACAAGACGCTAAGGGCAATGTAATTTCCCAGTATATATACACAACTCCTGGTCGCGTTATTTACAACAATGCTATTCAGGAAGCACTAGCAAGTTAAGGGGTTGGTGAGTGGGGAGTGGTGAATTCCCTACTCCCTACTCCCATACTCCCTATTCCCAATGACTCAGGACTAATGACTAATGACTAACGAAAAAATGATTTTTCGCAATCGTGTGGTTGACAAAGGTCAACTGAGAAATTTAATTTCTTGGGCTTTTACGAATTTTGGTACGGCGCGAACCGCAGTGATGGCGGACAAACTCAAAGATTTGGGATTTCGCTACGCTACCAAAGCAGGGGTTTCCATCAGTGTAGATGACTTGATGGTGCCACCAACTAAGCGATTGCTGCTAGAAGCAGCCGAAGAAGAAATTCGCGCCACTGAAATCCGTTACCAACGGGGAGAAATCACCGAAGTAGAACGCTTCCAAAAGGTAATCGATACCTGGAACGGTACGAGTGAAGCCTTGAAAGATGAAGTAGTCGTCCACTTTAAGAAGACTAATCCTCTGAACTCCGTATACATGATGGCATTCTCCGGGGCACGGGGTAATATTTCTCAAGTCCGGCAATTGGTGGGGATGCGGGGACTGATGGCAGATCCCCAAGGGGAAATTATCGATTTGCCCATCAAAACCAACTTCCGGGAAGGACTAACTGTAACGGAATACATTATTTCGTCTTACGGTGCCAGAAAAGGATTGGTGGATACTGCCTTGCGGACGGCTGACTCTGGTTATCTCACCCGCCGATTGGTGGATGTATCCCAGGATGTGATTATTCGAGAATTTGACTGCGGCACCACTAGAGGTCTTACCGTCGGGCCAATGACAGAAGGTGCTAAAACCTTAATTCCTCTAGCAACCCGCTTGATGGGACGGGTAATTGGCGAAGATGTGGTGCATCCGGTGACAAAAGAAGTAATTGCACCACGCAATTCCCCAGTTTCTGAGGACTTGGCGAAGAAAATTGAAAAATCTGGGGTGGCAGAAGTTGTGCTGCGGAGTCCCCTAACTTGTGAAGCCGCACGTTCTGTCTGTCAACACTGCTACGGCTGGAGTTTGGCACACGCCAAAATGGTGGACTTGGGCGAAGCTGTGGGGATTATTGCCGCCCAAAGTATCGGCGAACCTGGTACGCAGTTAACCATGCGGACATTCCACACGGGTGGTGTGTTTACTGGAGAAGTGGCGCAACAAGTTCGTTCTAAAATCGATGGAACTGTTAAGCTTCCCCGCAAACTGAAGACCAGAACATATCGTACCCGCCACGGGGAAGATGCCCTGTATGTTGAGGCTAATGGTATCCTGCTTTTGGAGCCAACAAAAGTAGGTGATGTTACCCCAGACAATCAAGAGGTTCATCTGACTCAAGGTTCAACACTATATGTATTTGACGGAAATCAGGTAAAACAAGGTCAGTTGTTGGCAGAGGTTGCCCTCGGTGGACGCACAACTCGGACTAATACAGAAAAAGCAGTTAAAGATGTAGCCTCTGACTTGGCAGGGGAAGTGCAATTTGCCGATGTAGTTCCAGAACAAAAAACCGACCGTCAGGGTAATACTACAACCACAGCCGCACGCGGCGGCTTAATTTGGATTTTGTCTGGGGAAGTTTACAACTTGCCACCTGGGGCAGAATTGATTGTCAAAAATGGTGATGCGATCGCCTCTAATGGAGTTTTAGCAGAAACCAAGTTAACCACTTTGCACGGCGGTGTGGTGCGCTTGCCCGAAGCTACCCCTGGTAAGAGTACCAGAGAGATTGAGATTATCACCGCTTCTGTAGTCTTAGACCAGGCAACAGTAACAGTCCAAAGTTCCCAAGGTCGCAATAATTACTTAGTCTCCACTGGCAACAACCAGGAATTTAACCTCCGGGCTACACCAGGCACAAAAGTGCAAAATGGTCAAGTAGTAGCTGAGTTGATTGATGACCACTATCGCACAACCACTGGTGGATTTTTGAAATTCGCGGGTGTAGAAGTCCAGAAAAAAGGCAAAGCCAAGCTGGGTTATGAAGTCGTGCAGGGCGGTACCCTTTTGTGGATTCCCGAAGAAAGTCACGAAGTCAATAAAGATATCTCCTTGCTGTTGGTAGAAGACGGTCAATTTGTGGAAGCTGGCACTGAGGTAGTAAAAGATATTTTCTGCCAAAACAGCGGTGTGGTAGAAGTGACCCAGAAAAACGACATCCTGCGGGAAGTTGTGGTGAAGCCAGGGGAACTGTTGATGGTGGACGATCGAGAATCAGTTATCGGGCGAGATAACACCTTCATCCAACCAGGTGAGGAATTCCAAGGCAGCGTCGCCACCGAATTGCGCTATATCCAGTATGTGGAGACACCAGAAGGTCACGCCTTGTTGAGTCGTCCGGTAGTCGAGTTTGCCGTACCGGATAATCCAGATGTGCCATCAACTACATCGATAAGTCAACAAACCGGGCGGTCGATTCAATTGCGGGCTGTGCAGCGACTACCTTACAAAGATTCGGAACGCGTCAAGTCCGTTGAAGGCGTGGAACTGCTGCGAACCCAGCTAGTACTGGAAATTGAGCAAGAAGGGGAACAAGACCACAATGCTTCGCCTCTAGCAGCAGATATTGAATTAGTACAGGATGGTGAAAACCCAGAAATTCAACGCTTGCAACTCGTAATTTTGGAGTCCTTGGTAATTCGTCGAGACATTACCGCCGATGCCACCCAAGGTAGCACTGAGACCACACTTGAGGTACAAGATGGGTTAACCATCTCCCCTGGTTCTGTGGTCGCACGTACTCAAATCTTGTGTAAAGAGGGTGGGGAAGTGCGGGGTGTCCAAAAAGGAACCGAAAACGTGCGTCGCTGCTTGGTGTTGCGCGACATTGACAGGCTGATCATGAATACTAGTACTCAGCCTAAGGTGAAAGTGGGTGACTTGCTAGTAGAAGGTACAGAAATTGCTCCGGGAGTTTTTGCCCCAGAATCAGGCAAAGTTGTGGATGTTAAAAAGTTAGGAGTTAAGAGTGAGGAGTTAGGAGTTAATTCCGAAACTCCTAACTCTTCACTCCAAATTCAGAACTATGCTATTACTACCCGCATCGGTCGCCCTTATCGAGTCAGCCCTGGTGCTGTGTTGCAGATCGAAGACAGCGATTTGGTACAACGGGGTGATAACTTAGTGTTGTTGGTATTTGAACGCGCCAAAACCGGAGATATTATTCAAGGTTTGCCCCGGATTGAGGAACTGCTTGAAGCTCGTAAACCGAAAGAAGCGTGCATTTTATGTCGGCGGGCGGGTGAAGTTAAGGTAGTTTACGCCGAAGGTGGTGATGAAGCGATCGCCATCAAGGTCGTAGAATCAAATGGCGTAGTCACAGATTATCCTCTAGGCCCAGGACAAAATTTGATTGTGCCAGATGGATCAACTGTATTAGCCGGACAACCCTTGACCGATGGTCCATCCAACCCCCACGAAATTTTGGAAATCTTCTTTAGCCTGGGTTCCGAAGACGGAATCTATGCTTGTGCTAGCCATGCTTTGCAGAAGGTACAGACATTCTTGGTGAATGAAGTGCAAATGGTGTATCAATCTCAAGGGATTGATATTTCCGATAAGCACATTGAAGTAATTGTTCGCCAGATGACCAACAAAGTCAGGATTGATGATGGTGGTGACACCACTATGCTTCCCGGTGAATTGGTAGAACTGCGCCAAGTTGAGCAGGTGAACGAAGCTATGGCAATTACAGGCGGTGCTAGGGCACAGTATACTCCAGTATTGTTGGGGATCACTAAAGCATCGTTGAACACTGATAGCTTTATTTCCGCCGCATCCTTCCAAGAGACAACACGGGTACTTACCGAAGCAGCTATCGAAGGCAAATCCGATTGGCTGCGCGGATTAAAGGAAAACGTGATTATCGGGCGATTGATTCCGGCTGGTACTGGGTACAATACCTATGATGAACCCGGTGCGATCGATGATTATGCTGCTGAGATTAGCAGTAGTGTCTTAGATGAAGTTGATGACCCCCTGGATATGGTCTTAGATGACCGCACAGCTCGCACCTATAATTTAGATTCTCCTACTCTTGGGGAATCTGGTTTTGGTAGCAGACGTGCAGAAAGGTCAATTCTAGAGGAAGAAGATGAATTAATCGCCGATGAAGTACCAGACGAGGAGGATTTTGAGGAAGAAGAGGAAGACGAGGAAGATGATTTCGACGAGGAATAGAGACTTGAAATTGGACTTCGTCCCGCTACGCTAACGCGTTTCTATTAAAACGTAAAAAGGCAAAAGAAAATCTTCTTTTGCCTTTTTATTTTGCTAAAAACATATTTTTAAATCCTCAAGATTCTGGTTTCTGGCTTTTGAGCTAATAGTCAGTCAATTACGGCCATTCAAAAGTAACATCCTCATAGAAATCTGCAACAGCACACCGAAAATCTACACTTGCCAGATGAATGATATCATATCTTCTTGTCTATATGGATAAAGTACTCACTGTCTCTCTGGGTTGCGGCGAAAACACTCAACATTTAAGCGAGTTAGCTATAATCTACATCTGTTGCACCGAGAGATTAACTTGTGGATGTCATATTAGAACGATCGCACGAATTAAAACAAGCTTTAGTTGATTTTGTCCTTGATGCTGAAGGCGAACTTGCACAAGCACTGGAAACTTATGCAGCAGCACAGTTGCGCGGGGGAAGTGGGGATAGTACACAGCAGGACTTAATCATCGATACCTTTTTGACAGCAGGAAAAGTCGGTGATAAGTCACCATTAGAGTTATTTATCGCCAGCCATCCAGATTTGGAAGAGAGCGATCGCAGTCTGATCGACAGTTGGCATCATAGTTTTATTGGCTTATTTGCCATAACTAATATTCTACCTGATGGCTTTGAATTGACCAACTGGTTGACAAATAAACCCTACATCGTCAAACCAAACAATACTCAAACATTACAGGCAATAGCTCGGTTGAAAGTCGGAGAAATCTTGCTAACTCGCATTTCTCCTGTTACCGATAGCTACTGGATGCTTTCTGGCCCCTACACAATGATGGGTAAATTAGGTAAACCAAAACTTGCTGTAGCAATTGGTAATTTCAAAGAAAACTATAAAAGTAATCTTTACAGCGATGCTCCCGACTTGCTAGAAGAAGCTTGGCAGTCAGTAGGACAATATCATCAGCAGTTTGTGGACTTTTTTGGCACTGATGAAATCACATTACCTGGATACCAGCTTAATAAAAAAATAGCGGAATTTCAAGAAGTAATTACTGAAAAGAACTTTGCAGCAGCAGGAATTGATACTTCTAAATCCTTGGCTGAAGTAGCGGAAGCAGCTGGCATCACAGATGAGGAAATCAAAGCAGCAGCAGAAGAATTTGGTGCTGACTCAAATGCAGTTTCTCAAATATTTAACAGCAAAACCGGCAATAGCAAAATGGTTATGCCAAAGGTTGATTTACCTGCCGAACTCAAGAAAGCAGAACAGGTAACGGCTCTTTCTCATGCCCGTTGGGGACAAATGTTTTTACCAACATATAGTAAGGTAGAAGCAATTTTATCGGCAGAGGACTGGCAAAGTGTTCAAGGGGCTGAAAAACTAGTTCGCTACTACTTGGAAGATAAAAGTATTAATGCCTTTATTTGGCATCGATTAGCACAACAGTATCCAACTAAATTAGAAAATGTGTTACAAATACTTTTGCAACGTCCACAGTTTCATCTTGAAAGTGACTTGAATGCACTTTTGGAAGAATTCGACAAACCTATTGAGCCAGAATTACCAGACATTGCCAGTGTACCTATACATTTGCATAACTTATTTCAAGAAGCTTTAGGAGAAGTTAACAAATCTAAGCCCAAAGGTAAGGAGCAAAAAAAGCCAGGAAAAGGTTTTCAATAAAATTAACAAATATATCCAACATCTCACTCTACCCACTTAGGGTTATATGGTTTCCAAGGTAGAGTTGTTTTTAGGAGTACACACCAAGCTATGTACTCCTACAAACGGATGGGGTGAAATCAACGTTAAAAACCAGGTGAAGACCGAGTATTTATAGCCGTAGCCATCTTAATTAGGACGCAGCTTGCTTGAGAACGATTTCCATAGCATCGCGTAAATTATCAGATTTGAGTAACAGCTTGCGAATTCTGCTTTTTAAAGCCGCCCAACACTTTTCAATCCGATTGAGGTCTGGCGAGTAGGGCGGCAGGTAGACTAGCTGACAGCCTGCGGCTTCAATTAATTGGGCAATCCGACCACCATGATGAAACGTCGCATTATCTACAATTACCCACTCACCCGGACGCAACACCGGAATCAAGCAAGTTTCTAGCCAGGTTTCAAACACAGTACGGTTACACGCCCCCTCAACCGTAAATGGCGCAATCAGTTGCCGATCTCGATAGCCAGCGATCATATTAATACGACCCTGCCGCCGACCTGATTTGAGGTCGTGGAAGCGCTCCCCAGCAAGGGAGTAGCCGTAACCGTAGTTATCGCGTTCATCCATACCAGACTCATCGACATATATCAGATGAGGGGCTTTCGGGTTATCTAGTTGCGCTAAGAATGCCGCCCGTTTGGTCTCATCTCGTTGGCTATACCCGTATGTTTTTTTTTACGCGTATGTCCTATCTTTCGTAATGCTCTTGAAATCGTGCGCTGGCTAATCTCCCCATCCCATAGTTCCGCCATTTCGCTCTGAGTTTTATCCCCATGCTCTTTGACAAAGGTGCGAAACTTCTCCCAATCGCTGATTTTACTGTTCTGCTGTGATACTTTCCTCTGTTTGGGTTTGACATTACCTGTTTCGGCTTGGCGCTGAAACCACAAGTTAATCGTGTTGCGACTGATATTGAACAGAAGGCTTGCCTCACACTTCTTGAGACCGTCCAACTCAATCGCTTGCATGACTTTTTGCCGGAAATCATGACTGTAAGCTTTGGCCATTGAAATGGGGTAGACGCAATGGGAACTCTTATAGTCTACGTCCTAATTTTCATGGCTATAGCTATATATTTAAAGATCGGTAGATAGCAGGTGAACAATCTCATCTACGATTTCCTCTGGACTCTCAAGCTTGACTAGAAATCGATTAAAGCCAGCATTCAAAGCCTTATGACTTGATACCTCCCGTGTATAAGAAGTGATAGCGATCGCGGGCAACTGTCTTATAGATGGGGTATAATGCACTCGAATTTGCTCAATTAACCAATTTCCATCATGATGGGGCAACTTTACATTAGAGACCAGAATATCGGGATGAAGCGATTCTACCAAAGCAAGGGCTGCTTCTGCATCGGTTAAAGCCATCACCTCTGCACCTGCTGTTTCTAAAATGAAGATGAGCAAATCTGCTATATCTGGCTCATCCTCTACCAGTAAAATCAGGGTTCCAACAAGCTGCTGAAGCGACTTTAACTCAGTTTCTTGATTGATTTTTTGATCGGTTGTCATGCCGTCCTTTTATTGTCTGCTAAAATCTCCTATTTTTATTGCAACGCATGGAGCGGAATAAGTATTCACCCTAAATACACAAACTTGGGGTGAAAAGCTTTAGAACAGGCTTTAATTATTTTTTACTAACAGGTAATTGGAGAAAAGCTATAACCCATTACCCATGACTCATTACCGGGTTTCACCCTGAGTTGACACTGTTAATACTTGTGGTGGTGTGGCATCGGGCGGATAGAGAAAGTCTACTTCTACTAAGGAGCGATCGCCTGCTTTCATCTTTAATAAAACTAACGGTTCCCCTGGTTGACCTCTCTTTTGCACTAAATGCACAAACTGAGTTTGCGGCTGACCTTGGTCATCTTTGTAACGTACCCGCACCGTTCCTCGGAAGAATACTTGAGGGGCTGGTGTACTCAAAAAGCGTAACCCCGGTTTTCCCAACTGCTCCTCTTTGAGTGGCGTTTGTATGGATACAGTAATAGTTTGAGGACTTTGAGTATTGTTGTATAGCGGCAACTTGAGACTATATTGAACTCCGTAGTTGCCATGAGCGCGATATGCGGTGTCAGGATAACGCACCAGCATAGTAGCACTTTGAATTTGACCAGTTCCTAACGTACCACCATGCAGGGTGCTTAGAGCGTAGGAAAACACTTGACCTGGCTGGGGAATAGTTAGATACCTTTTTTTAGGATTATCTACTAATAACGCTCTCCATTGGGAACCACTAGTTACCCCCGCTACACGCCCATAAACTATAGGCTTACCAGTTTCCTCAAGGGGAGTGGGAGTTTTATCCCGTGGACCAGCCAAATCACCATTATCTAGTAAATTTTGCCATTCTTCTAAAGTAGGCGATCGCTCACTACCATCGGGATTCACCCGTGCAAACATCGCTAGGCTAGCTGCATAGACAGTGCCATTACTCCACAATCGCATCAATGTAGACCGACCATTCAGAGGTGGTGTCAGTCCCTGCACAGGAATTGGCAAATTTAATAACATCCGACTTTGCCCTGGTGGAATCTCAATTTGGGCAGGGAAAATCTCTTGTCGCATTCCCCTAAGCACATCAGACATGACGCGATCGCCAGGACCTGCAAAAACTTTACCTAAAAGATTTTGACTCAAGGATGGTAACTGAATAAATGGTGCATCCGGTTGACTCAAATAACTCGCCGCCTGCCAAATATTTACCTTCACTGCTTCAGAACCAGGGTTATGCAAAATTATCCCCAGATAGAGCGATGTCTCCGACGGGCTACGCCTACGCAAATTCTCTAGTGGTTCCGCCTTAGTAATGTGGTGAGCAAAAATATCAAATCGTCCCCGAAAGGGAAAATTCAAATGCGCCGTTGGGACTTTTTTACCATCTGGTGGAAAAGTCGAAAGTAAAATCCCTTCTTTCAATACCAACTCTGGACTATTACTATTAAATGTTGGCACTGTATCCAATTGTCCTGGTAAAGGACGCACTTCTTGTGGTTGCACCACTTCTTCAGGTGGTAGTGTGGCAGGAGTTGTTTGGCCAAGCAGAAAATTTAGTAACAATGGCAACATAAATTTAAATATTTTCTCCACCATACAGACACCGACAAATTTATGAAAGTGCTAGTTTGTTAATAATTAATACGAAATCTGTAAGTATTGCGCTCAAATTTTCTTGATTAAGAACCGGAACGTGAACAAAGATACAACGCGCTGTGAGTTGGCTCTGAGACAGGTAATTCAGCACTCAATAGTAAAGACATTCTGGTACGTCCGCTACGTGAACACAGACAAATTTACCGCAGTCGTGGCTAATCTCAATTGCCACTGCTCCTGCCACTAATTGCTCTAAATCAACTTCTATCTGTAAAAAACTTTCTTTCCGGCTAGCACCTACTTCCACACTTAATTTTGTACGGCTTGCAGCCTGGCCACAACAGATGATCTAATCAGGTTGGATTGCATTGATTTTTTCAATTACCCGATCACAGGCAAGTTGCACATCTACGGGTAACTGGCGTAAAAAAATTAAGTCATGGGGTATCAACTCAAGTTTGGTAACTTCAAGTAACAAATCATCAGAATAATTCGACTGTTGATCCTTTAGCCAAATATCAAAAGAAATTAATAGAATTATTTTCTTCATAACAAATATTATTTAGAATAGAAAAACCCTCCATAATAAATTTACAAGGAGCAGGTAAATGCCAGTTATTGCAGTCGTAGATTATGAGATGGGAAATTTGCACTCAGTCTGCAAAGGCTTGGAAAAAGCTGGGGCAACTCCTAATGTTACTTATTCTTCAAAGGAATTAGAGCAGGCAGATGCAATAGTCCTGCCGGGAGTTGGAGCATTTGATCCAGCAGTACAACACCTGCGATCGCGTGGTTTGGAACAACCGATTAAAGAAGCGATCGCATCTGGTAAACCTTTCTTAGGAATTTGTTTAGGATTGCAAATTCTCTTTGAATCAAGTGCAGAAGGTATCCAACCAGGACTGGGAATTATCAAAGGGAAAGTGCGGCGGTTTCGTCCCGAACCTGATATCACTATTCCTCACATGGGTTGGAATCAGCTGGAAGTGACTCAGCCAAAAAGTATTTTATGGGAGCATTTACCGTCCGATCCTTGGGTCTATTTTGTCCATTCCTACTATGTTGACCCAATAGACCCGCTAATCCGTGCAGCAACCGTCACTCACGGTACTCAAACCATAACAGCTGCGATCGCCCACGAAAACCTGATGGCAGTCCAATTTCACCCCGAAAAATCCTCTAATATCGGATTGCAAATCCTGTCTAATTTTGTTGCTCAAGTCCGTGAGAAAATTCCTGCATAACACTATGTTTGTCATTTGTTCTTTGTCCTTTGTCTAAGACTAATAACCAATGACTAATGACTAATGACTAATAACCAATGAGTCTGAGAATTTACGGCAATCGCCAGCTAAAAACTTTACCAGGAAAACAAACTAGACCCACCAGTGCGCGGGTAAGAGAGGCAGTCTTTAATATTTGGCAGGGACAAATTGCAGGTTGCCACTGGCTAGATTTGTGCGCTGGTACTGGTTCAATGGGCGCAGAGGCTTTATGTAGAGGAGCCAACCTAGTAGTGGGAATTGAACAATCGAGCCGAGCCTGTGCCATCATCGAACAAAATTGGCAGCAAGTATCTAATGCCAAGCAAGAATTTCGGGTATTGCGGGGAGATATTACTCAGCAGTTGAAGACCTTATCAGGCAAGCAATTCGATAGAATCTACTTTGATCCACCTTATGCCAGTGGATTGTACCAGCCAGTATTAGAAGCGATCGCTCACTATCAACTTTTAGATCCTAATGGCGAAATCGCAGTTGAACACGCCTCACAACGTTGGACACCGCCACAGATTCCCGCTTGGGAAATTTGCTGCAAGAAAGTTTATGGCAACACATCACTTACTTTTTACAGAATTGTGGAATCAGAGGAACAGGCGGAGCAGGGGCAGAAATAACTCTGACTCCTGCCTCCTGCCTCAACACTCAGAACGGGCTAAACGCCCCGCTAACGCTAACAGCACTCCTTACCCCCCCAACTGATTGGGGCGCTTGTATTGCTGATAGGCAGCGTAAAACAGTCCGGCGAGGGTGACGAAAACTAGACCAAGGACAATACCTGATAGCAGGGGTTCAACCACTGTAAATCTCCTCTTTGTAATTATTAAATATTCGTTGCTTGTTTTTGATTTTACCAAATTTGGTATGAATCTTGCGGCCTACAGCCTTTTTAAAGGGCGATCGCCCACAAGAAAATAGTCTTCTGTGCTTGCAGACACAATCAAGAACTTTTAAGCTATGTGTAGGAAATGAAAACTTTTTAGTACACCTAGATTTTCACAGCAAACCTTTTGGATAACCAGATTACCAAACCTGAAATTTTGATTCAGCGCATCGTTTTATTGACGCTGGCTATACTGCTAGCAGTCCCTTTGGGCTTTTTTGGTGTTCAGTTGGTTCAAGCCTCCGATCCATACGTCAAGAGTGTTCTATCCTTAACAGGAAATCCAGTTCAAGGACACGCGATCTTTCAAATTAACTGTGCTGGTTGTCATGGCTTGGAAGCAGATGGGCGAGTAGGACCGAGTTTGCAAGCTGTTTCAAAGCACAAGTCTCAGTATGGACTGATTCATCAAGTGATCAGTGGCGAAACACCGCCAATGCCAAAATTCCAACCTAGTGTCCAAGAAATGGCGGATCTTTTGAACTATTTAGAGTCGTTGTAGACATTAAAATTTTTGGTTGCGGGATATATAAATCCCTCATGGAAAAAGCCAGCATTGGATGTGCTGCCTTTTTCCATCTCTGATAAATTTTAATAGACGACGAGAATTTCTAAATGTCCAAGGCAAGCACAGCTTGTCACCAGCAGTCCATGTGCGGGGCGCACCTTCAGAATGAAACAAAGCTAGAGTTAGAGTGAGTATTTTTGCTTAACTAAAAACACCTTTGTTTGGAGAGGGTTATCTCAAAGCACCCTAGCTGAGTCTGATTACTTCGTCCTGTGGCGTTACAGTGGCGAGAACTGTCATTAGTCATCTTCCTTAGTCCTTGTCTTTACATCTGGTCGTATTTACGTAGAATCTTTGATAAAAACTCATATAAACTGTATATTTTAAAGTATGTTAGCAAGTCACTATTTAATTAATTATTGCGAAAGTGAGGTTAGCGTACCTAACTCGGTAGGATTAAGACAAAAAAAAGCTCCCAGTGAATAGGCTACGGTATAGCTTCTTTGACAAACTAGATATTCTTGAGATGCCCGAAAGCTAATGACTGAAGCGATCCAAATCGGTAATCGTACAATCACAGTTAGTGAACTGATTTCCTTACTAGGAAATTACCAAATGCTCCCACAGTTGCAGCGCGAATTGCTCATCGATGAGGCGATAGAGCAAAACTCACGCTCTGCGAATGTAGCAATATGTACACCTGAGGAAGTAGCCCAAGCTAAACAGCAGTTTTACGTCGAAAAACAGTTCAAAAATGAAGAAGACATCCAGGCTTGGATGGCAGATCAAAGGCTGACTCCCGAACAACTAGAAGTTATTACCACTCGTAAGCTGAAAATTGAAAAATTCAAGCAAGCCACTTGGGGTAATAAACTGGAATCTTACTTTTTTCAGTCCAAGGCAAAACTAGACAAAGTAATTTATTCCCTACTGCGAACTCAGGATGTGGGAATTGCCCAAGAACTTTACTTCCGGATTCAGGCAAAAGAAAACTCTTTTGCTGACTTGGCGCGGGAATATTCACTCGGACCAGAAGCCCAAACTGGCGGTTTAGTGGGTCCGATTGAACTCAATGCACTACATCCGGTAATGGTGCAAATGCTCTCTAGCAGTCAACCAGGTCAGATATTGCCCCCTACCCGCATCGCTGACTGGTTCGTGATTTTGCGGCTGGAAAAATTTATCCCCGCACAACTGGATGAATTTATGAAAGGGCGCCTGCTGAATGAACTTTTTGAAATCTGGCTACAAGAACAGCAAAAGCAAATAATGTCTGCACCACAAGGGGAGGGGGAGACGGGACGACAGGGAGAGGGCGATAAACCTTTAACCTAAGCATGGGAGGTGACTTTCATGCTTGGCTTCAAAACCGAAGGTAGCGATCGCTCTATTAGTTTTCCAGGCTGGACGAGCGATCGCTTTTGATGTTGTTCATGTTGTAAGTGCAATGCCACCTGATTAATTATTAAAAGGTGGAATATCACCTTTGTCCAGATCAAAATGGGGCTAGTTAGACTAAAGATTAGAGAACTTGCTGCAAGCAAAAAGGATTTGGACAATCAAAGAGGTGGCTGAACGTGCAAAGATAAACTACAACTTCATCAGATAATCATTTTTACTTACCTTCTTGCCACTCTTGACCACCAGGTAACTCACTCAATATCTCATCAATAGCACTAGGTAAAGACTTCTGAGAATTTGTATAAGTTAAATTTAAAAAATCTTTTCCTACTGACATAATCAGTGTTTTTTCTACCATTGCTTGCAGTCGTTTAGGTGTATACAAACCATCAAAAATTTCAGCAGATGCAGGATCGATTGCTGCATCATAAGCAGCATCCAGCAAATCCTCCCATTCACCTTGTTTTACATAATGAGAAGTCTTATTATCCTGTAAATTTAAATCTTGAATTTCTAAAATCGAGCCTTTAATAGAAGCTACCCAGGAATTAGTTAATCTTTGTTCAACTTGATTTTTAATCAAATGAATAATGAGCCTGATGAGAAAACTCCTAATATTTCGGATATAACTCTTTCGACTCATTAACTCCAACTCATCAACAATTACTAAAGCATCATCATAACGTCCATCAAGAATAGACTTCCTTAAATCCCAAAGTTCTTGAGTCATCGCGATTTATCCAATACTAAATTCACCATAAACTAAAACCCCCAAGCAATGATGTTAGCTAGGGGGTTTTAATTAAATTATGAATCCTGGCATCGAGCTATTTTTGCGTAGGGCTACCCCTAAACTATCGTGGCCGCAGCAGCGTTTCACCTCTGAGTTCGGGAAGGGTT
>NZ_JBTYKD010000184.1:0-3175 GCF_054880495.1 Nostoc sp. | reverse complement strand
CGATCGCACCGACACTCGTGTCCCGATATGTGGACACACCGTTATTATATAACGCTCCGGCGCAACACATCAGAATTAATGACATGAACTACTAGAAGGAAAAAGGATTTGACTTGTTTGTTTCATTCGTAGGCTGTGGTGCGCCGCTCTCAAGCAGTTAAGCAGGGGCATCTCCCTGAAACTTGACAACTGTTCCTTGACTCTTTCCATTCAAAGAGGCTAATTCCCCAGATGGAGTAGGTTCAGGCGATTTGGGAGGCTTAAGAGGTTTATCTTTAGAGCCAAAGTCTGTGAGATTTTTGACCACCACATAAAGGACGGGCACCAGCAGCAAGCTCATGATCACGGAGACCAATAAGCCGCCAAACACCGCCGTACCGAGCGACGTCCGGCTGGCTGCACCAGCCCCGGATGACAGTACTAGGGGAAGGAACCCACACAGGGCAGCAATTGTGGTCATTAAAATCGGGCGGAGTCGTTGTTCAACTGCATGGAGTGCAGCCTGGGCGATGGTCATTCCTTTCTCCCGCGATTGATTGGCAAATTCTACAATCAAAATCGCGTTTTTACTCGCCAAACCAATCAACATTACCAGTGCCACCTGACAATATAAATCGTTGACCAACCCGCGCACTGAGACGAATAACAACGCGCCTAAAATCGCAAACGGTACGGTCAATAGGATGATGATTGGGTCGATGTAATTTTCGTACTGCGCTGCCAAGATGAGAAACACAGCCACGATACCAAGACCAAAGAGCAGAATCGTTTGTCCGCCAGACTTGGCTTCTTCTCTGGAAAGCCCTGTCCAGTCATAACCCAAACCGGGCTGGTCAATTTCCTTAAAGGTCTGCTGCATCGCCGCAATTGCTTGCCCAGAACTGTAACCGGGGGCAGCGCTGCCTTGAATTTTGATCGAGCGGAATAAGTTGAAGTGGCTGATGGTTTGCGGCCCTGTAATCGGAGTCACTTTTACAACTTCATTCAGCAGCACCAGATTACCACCTCTGGAACGGACATTAATTTGACCAATATTGTCTGGAGAGTTCCGAAACTGCTGATCTGCTTGGATGTATACGCGGTAGCTGCGCTGGGAAAAGGTAAAATCGTTGACATACTGCCCACCCATGTAAGCGCCCAGAGTATTCATTGCCTGACTAAAATCGACATCAAGGGCTTCTAAGCGATCGCGGTCAACGTTAATCTCGTACTGGGGTGTGCTGGCGGTGAATTGAGTGAACACTTTAAGCAATGCAGGATTCTTATTAGCTTTGGCAATCAACTGTTGCCCGATCGCCAGAAATTGATCGATACTCAGTTGTCCGTTGGTGCGGTCTTGCAGCTGAAATTCAAAGCCGCCCGTCACGCCATAGCCAGAGACGGCGGGTAGGTTAGAAGTGAAGATCATTGCATCCTGATTTTGGGCGAAGATGCCATTCAGCCGTTCCACGATCGCCTTAACTGTATGTTTGTCACCCTTGCGCTCTTTCCACTCTTTCAGGTTAAAGAAAAACGTCCCCTGATTCGGTCCATTGCCGTTTAGACCAAAGCCGCCAATGACCAGAGACGCTGCCATCTCCGGCACTTCTTTTTGCAGAGTTTGATAGACAGTCTGCGTCAGTTTTTCGGTGGAGGCGAGGGAGACACCATCGGGAGCCTGAATCAGACCGACGATGATACCTTGATCCTCATCTGGCACAAATCCACTGGGGACGGACATATAGATAAACACCGTAGCAGCCAGTCCGAGGATAAATAGCCCCACTACGAACATGCGGACGCCGATCAGGAACTTGGTCAGACGCTCGTATTGCTCCAGCACCCAGCTAAAACCCCGGTTAAACTGACGAAAGAACCAGCCCAGTGGACCTCGCCCTTCACCCTCGGTATGATGCAGGAAGAGTCCCGACATACTGGGGGTGAAACTTAGGGCATTGAATAAAGAAATGCCGATGGAGAAGATAATGATTAATGCGAACTGCCGATACATGATGCCGGTCGCGCCCGGAAAAAAGGACACCGGGATAAATACCGCCATCAACACCAAGGAGGTAGCAATCACTGCTCCTGAAAGTTCCCCCATCGCCTCAAAAGCAGCTTGCCGTCGGTCTAAGCCTTGTTCCATTTTGGCAGCAATCCCCTCGACAACAATGATCGCATCGTCTACCACCAGACCAGTTGCCAGTACCAATCCGAACATAGTCAACGTGTTGAGCGAGAAGCCCAGTACATAGGCAAACGCCAATGCACCAACCAAGGATACAGGAACAGCGATCGCCGGAATGATCGTCGCCCGCCAATCTTGCAAAAAGATGAAAATCACTAGCACCACTAGGGCGATGGCTTCCATCAGCGTTTTCACCACTTCTTCAATTGAAACTTCCACAAACTTGGTGGTGTCGTAGACGATGATGGCTTTCAAACCGGGCGGAAAGTTTTTCTCTAACTCTGCAATTTGGGCTTCCACCGCTTTGGCAGTATCCAGCGCATTGCTGCCCGGAAGTTGATAGATCAACATGCCAGCGCCCGTTTTGCCCTGTACTAGTGCCGAAGTTGTATAGTCCTGTGCGCCTAACTCGGCTCGTCCTACATCCTTGAGTTTAACTAGCGTCCCGTCGGTTTGGGCTTTAATCACCAGGTTCTCGAATTCCTTGACATCTTTTAATCTACTATTGATGCGGAGCGGGAAATTCGAGTTTTGATTTGCCTTGGTGGGCGCTTGACCGATTGACCCTGCCCCCACCTGAACATTCTGAGAAGTTAGGGCACTGCTGACATCCGTTGCCGTCAAGCCCCGACTGGCTAAAGCGTTGGGGTCAAGCCACAGCCGCATTGCATATTGGCGTTCCCCAACCAGTCTGGTATCTCCCACACCAGGGACGCGCTTGATAGCATCGGTGATGTAGAGGTCAACATAGTTACTCAAAAAGATGTTGTCGTACTCGCTATTTTCAGCATAGAAGCCATAAACTAGCAGAATGCTGTTAGAACGTGCGAGGGTGGTCAGTCCAGTTTGCCGCACAGACTCAGGTAAGGTCGGTTCGGCGATCGCGGCTCGATTCTGGACGTTAACTTGGTCAATGTTACGGTTACTCCCTGGGTCAAACAGAGTTGAAATGGTGCTGGAGCCGTCATTACCACTGGTTGAAATCATGTACTGCATCCCCTCAACCCC
>NZ_JBTYKD010000183.1:0-23255 GCF_054880495.1 Nostoc sp. | reverse complement strand
AGGAGTAGTATATTATGTCTGAACTAGATAAATTAGAGTTTGTTGGTCGTGAAGAACATCTAAATCAAATTATTTCCCTTGTTCAGAAGCCTAATCTGCATATCGTTTTGGTGGAAGGTAGAGGTGGGATTGGTAAAACTTGGTTGCTTCGTGCATTACAATCTCGCCTAAATCAAGTTCAGATTGGTACAAGTGAAATTATTGATTGCGATACCCCTGTTTTTAATGATGTAGGAGATTTATACACTCAAATCGCCAAACAATTGTACGATACTACATATCAAGAATGGCTACTCCGGTTACGACAACTGCGAGAAGATGAAAACCGCCTCAGTCAAACCGCATACGAACAGGAACGCAAACAACTTGAAAAGTTCCTGGTCGATGAAATTAATCGGAAATCCAGACAACAGAGACTAGTATTTCTAATTGATACGGTTGAGAAGTTAGGACAAGCAGAGGTAAGAGAGCAAGTTTGGGAGCATCTTGGCGAATTATGCCACCAATTGGAGAATGCCGTATTGATTTTAGCAGGTCGCCCTAGTATTGCCCGTCAAATTCTCTCAAAGTCATTAAAAGAAGATGAATTAATTTATTTTGAATTAAATGAATTTACTCATGAAGATGTGCAGAGATACATTCTTTCCAAGGAAGAGCAGTTTCACTTTACTCTCGGACAAGACTTGGTTAAAAAAATCATAATTCTTTCTGGTGGCAGCCCGATCATGATTGAATTTGGAGTAGAGTATGCTTATCGGGAAGTTATACCAGATTGGTTAGAGAGTGAAGATATAGAAACTATTCCAGGTAGGTTGGAAAAAACTGGTGGATTTGAAGCTGAGATGGTTCGACATATTACGCAGCTTCGGACATCAATGGATCGGCTAACTCTGTTGCTTTCACGTATCTATCCATTAGATAGCACTGATATTGCTAATTTATTAGAACTATCTACAGAAGATGCTCAAAAATTATTTATTGATGCACAAAGCTACTTTTTTATTAAACCAGTAATCGGTGGTTCTCAAATAGCATTGCATGATATTGTGCGAGACTTAGTTGAGAAATATGTCTGGGCAGATATTGACCCCGACGAGGAATGGAGAAAACGAGATAGTCGGATTGCTGCTAAATATTTCAAGCAAAAAGATTATCAGCTAGGCCCACAAAAAAGGAGCTTGGAGGTTCAACGTTGCTCTGATGATTCTCATCAAGCCGCTAATATCGATTTTCTGATTGAAGAAGTTAAACAACTGCGGGAATTCAATACTACGCGATGGCTATGGAATGCTTTATACGCCAATCTGACAATAGGCTTTAAAACGTGGTATGAAGTTACTAACACGATTCGCACTCAAGCCAAGAAATTTAGCTTTGTCAATCAATTATTGGCAATTGCGAAGCAGTTTGGAAAAGACCTAGACCCCGATCAAAAACTTCAATTGATGATTTTTGAATCAAAGATTGTTTACGCCCTGAAAGACAAGAGTACAACAGAAAATGAGGTGAGAAAGCTAGAGGGAATATTATCGGAACAATCTTCTAATTCTTCTCTTCAAGCAGATATTTACAATGTCTTGGGAATGCTAAATACCAAGTTACATCTTTATAACGAAGCCTTGAAATATCAGCAAGAGTGTTTATCTCTAGTTCAAGGGAAGAAGCTATCATCTGCTATTCCTAATGTAGCTAACCAAGTTGGTTATCTTCATCGACAACTCAACAACTTTCAGGAAGCCGAGAAATATTACAAACTAGGTTGGGATGCTGCTATGGAAGTTGACACTCCTGATAAAGGCTTAACTCAAGTTATGGCTAGCATTCAGAATAACTTGGGATTTTTGTACGGACAACAAAAAGATTACGTAAAGGCTGAACAGTGTTTTAAGGCTGCTATTGATATGTGGTCTAGTGTTGACAGTGAACGCGAAATAGCCAACGCCGAAATTGCCTCTGCTACTATTTCGGTAGATAATGGTAACTATGTTAAAGCTAAACAGCTACTTGAACAAGCCTTAAGCCGTTGCGATAATGGGGAAAACGATAATCAAATATTGTGTAGGGCATACTTTCAGTTAGGCTTAAATCAGTGGTTTAGTGCCGAGGTAGTAAATGAAGCCGTTTGGGACGTGACACAGGTAGAGTGGGATCTCAATCTGCTAAGTCTTGCTCAAGATGCTTTAGAAAAAAGCCTGAAACTGGCAGAGAAATACGGACTTGAAGAAGAATTACCTCGAATTTTGCACCAAGCTGCTAGTGTCTATTGGCATCTTGGGTTTCAAAAGTGCGATCGCTCTTTGCAAGAACAAGCTCTAAAACTCAACGATCGCTCTTATCAGACTAGTCTAGAGTACAATGACATGCGATATGCCATTGATAGTCTGGTAGGTAAAGCAGAGTTTGATTATTATGCAAAAGCATACAACCATATTTCAGATTATGCACGAGAACTTAGCGATCGCTTCCAATCATATCAAAATATTCATACACTATACTTTGGTCGTATATTACGAATAGAAGGTGATGTTGCATTTCAACAAGCTAACTACGATTTTGCTTTTAGTAAATATGCTCAAGGAATACCCAAAATTTTTCAGCATGGAGGTTTCGGCCCCTATTCGATCCAACATGAGCTAAATTTGATCCAAAAGAAAATCGAACGGTTGCCTATAGAACTTTCTAAAACTTTGATCCAGCAACTCAAATCTCAGTGGAAAGATCATAAAGCTCTTAAGGAATGGTGCGATCAACAAATGTTTTTGACTAGAATACGTGCTACAAAACAGCCATCTTCTCATGCTTAGTAAAAAAATTGATCGACCCCAAATTTTAGTTTCTCTCAATTCTACCTACGTACCAACTGGGCAATGCGACTGTGATGGAGGGGATTGTGCCTGTGACTTTTCCCCTTTAGCAGAATTAAGCTCAGATATCCGATCATCTCTGGGGATGTTAAATACAGAGTTTGTGAGAGTTCCTAACTCGCAGATCATGAATCTAGATGATACTTATTCTATCTGTTATGGTACTCATCATAAAGTAGCAGTTTTGAATAAATCAGCATTATATTTACTAGATAAATTTACAAATCCACATAAATTAAATGATATTGTAACAGAGCATCCTAATATTGATCCAAGAGACTTACAGGCAGCTATTCAGGAACTATATCAAGCACGTTTGATAGCACCTAATAATAATTGCTTATTTAACCTAAACGAAATACCAGAAACTTTAACAGCATGGTTGCATATCACCGATCGCTGTAATTTAAGATGTGATTATTGCTACCTTCCTCATGTTGCAAATGATATGTCAATAGATATAGGTAAAGCAGCTATTGATTCTACATTTCGCTCTGCCACTTTAAATCATTACCGCCGCGTCAAACTAAAGTATGCAGGCGGGGAAGCATTACTATGCTCTCCTTTAATTAAGGCTCTCCATTTGTATGCTCAATCCCTTAGCAAAAAAACAGATATTATATTAGATGGGGTTGTTCTCAGTAATGGAACATTAATTACACCTGAGATTATTGAGATGCTGCAAACATTGAATCTGCGTCTGATGATTTCACTAGATGGATTATCAAATTTCCACAATATCCAACGCTCTTATGCAGGGGGAAAGGGATCGTTTCAAGATGTAGAAAGAGGTATTAAGATTGCTTTAGAAAATGGTCTTATACCCGATATTTCCATTACAGTTAGTGGGCGTAATGCAGAAGGATTACCCGATCTTCTGGAATGGATATTAGAATATAATTTACCCTTTAGTTTAAATTTCTATCGTGAAAATGAACTGTCAGCCTCTTACGAAGACTTGCAACTAGAAGAATCTCGGCTGATTGAGGGAATGTTGGCAGCGTTCAAAGTTATCGAATTGAAATTACCTAATCGGAGTTTGCTAGGTTCATTGATTGATCGTGCTAATTTATCGTCTCCTCATAAACGAACTTGTGGAGTTGGACAAAGTTACCTCGTATTTGATTACAAAGGGCAAATTGCTAAATGTCAAATGCAGCTACATAAAACTGTAACCTCGGTTGACATTCAAGATCCTTTAACTGTTGTGCGACAAGATAAAGCAGGTATTCAGAATTTGTCCGTTGAGGAAAAAGAAGGCTGTCGTACATGTGAGTGGAAATATTGGTGTACAGGTGGTTGTGCTTTAGCAACGTTTAAGGCTACAGGTCGTTATGATATTCAATCTCCAAATTGTAATATTTACAAAACTCTCTATCCTGAAGCAGTGCGACTAGAGGGCTTACGCCTGATAAAATATAGTTACCCTCTGAATCATTCGTGAGAAACAAGATCCCCGACAACTTTTACGAAGTCGGGGATTTGCTGGTTGCAATTCTCACAAATCAAATAGGACTTACGCAAAACTACACGCGCTCAGGGGCAATTCATGAATTGCCTCTACCTCCCCAACCCTGCCATTAGAAAGGGGAGGGTGCGCGATAGCGCGGGTGGGGTATTGTTGTACCTCACCAAGTTTAAATTTGCTGTATCTGAAAAAATTTATTATTTGCAAATTGCTACTGATATTCTTTTTCTGGTACTCTAAAAGCTGCATATTTCCATTCATTACACTCTAAATATTCAATTTTAACTTCTTAACTCTGTCTTCTCTACGCCTTTGTAGTTAAATTAATTACTTTTTAACCGCAGACGCACAGAGGAGAGCAAAGTGTCCGTGGCGCAGAGAGAAAAAAGAGATTTTACTAGTCACTTTAAAATTAGAAGAATATATTTAGTTAGCTTATATGTAATAAATGAAATTCAAAATTCTGGTTTGGAGCAATTGTACTAACTTTGCTGCAAACTAAAAATGATGAGGAGAAAATTTAGTTATTGGTGCAAGGCGATGTCTCAGGGTAAGATACAAAAATGAAAGTTTGATTATTTATTATTTATTATTTGTTATTGCTCTAGTTGTTTTAGGTCTGACGATAATAAAAAATGCGAGCAAAGTAAAAAATAACATTTGCCAAGTTACCAAATTCCAGCCACCTAGATTCCAGCATAATAGACCAATAGTAGTACCTATAGAACCGCCGATAAAATAGGTAGTCATGTAAACTGTATTGATGCGACTATTCGATTGAGCATCAAGAGTGTATATCCTGGCGACATTAGTAACTTGAGTTGCCTGTACACCTACATCTAGTAACAATACAGCAACTGCGATCGCCAGTGCAGAATTAGCAGCAATTTTAGCAATTACTAAGCTTGCAATCACCATCGATACAGCAATAGTCAAGGAACGTTGGGAGTTACCTCGATCGGCTAGTTTACCAAAAACTGGTGCCATTAATGCACCTGCGATCGCCACAAAGCCATACATCCCAATTGTGTCAGATTGAAAATTAAAAGGCGCTCCACTTAAATGGAAAGTCAGCGTTGTCCAAAATGAACAAAAGACACCAAACAATAACCCGCCAATTAAAGATGCTTCTCTTAATAATGAAAAACGTTTTAATTGGTGAAGTGTTGATTTTAATAATTCCAAATAATAGCCATTAAATTCATTTTCGACATTCGGCAAATATATCTTGAGTAAGACAATAACAATTAAAATCATTACTGCCGAAAATCCATATACATAACGCCAACTCAACCATTCAGCAATATATCCACTAAAAACCCTTGCTCCTAAAACTCCAATCAATATACCAGTAAAAATGTTGCCTACGGTTTGGCCTGTAGTTACTCTATCTATACTTGCTGCTAAAGGAAGAATAATCTGAGCCGAGACTGTCGCAATCCCAATTGCTATGCTCAATATCCAAACTTCAATGATGTTTTGTGAAAACGTCATGGCGATCAACAAACAGAACAAACATATCAGTAAGCAAAGAATTAATTTTTTCTTGTTGATTTTATCGCCCAAGGGAATTAAAAAGAAAAGCCCAAAACCGTAACCAACTTGCGTAAGCACAGATATGCTACCCGCTTCGCTTTCACTGACTCCAAAAGATGATGCAATATCTTTGAGGATTGGCTGATTATAATAAACGTTAGCAACACAGACACCAGCTGCGATCGCCATAATCAGTACCTGGACTTTAGTTAATCCGCTACTTGAGATTTGTTTTTCCATTCAACCTAAAATTTAATACAGGAAAAAACTGGTTTACAGTACAGCTAAAACCAGGTAATAGGGGAGAATTTATATTATCACTACTAAATAGAGTTGCTACCAAATTAAGTTGACTTTGTTCGCGCCGATAGACCTCTAGTTTACGCGATCGCCAATCAGCAATCCAATATGCTTTTACACCTCTGGAAGAATAAAGTTTAAGTTTAGCTTCTTTATCTCGTCTTAAGTCTTCCTTGCTACAAGACAAAACTTCGACTACTAAATCTGGTACGCCAGTTAAATGTCCCGCTTCATCCAATGTTAGCGCCAAGGTTTCTTTAGTAGCCCAAACTACATCAGGAATCACATTATCTGATTCTGAAAACAAAACGCCGGAGTTGATCACAACTTCTCCTAAACCAGTAGATTCTGACCAAATGTTAAGCTGTTGGAAAATTCGGCCACAAGTTTGCTGATGTTTAAAGTGAGGTGCCCTGGTCATAAATAATTCTCCATCAACTATCTCGTAGCGCGTCCCTTCATTTTCTGCGAAGAGTTCTGCATCGTGAATTGTCCAGCGTACTCCTGTATTAAGCATCTGACTCATCGGTTAACTCCTTTAATTTCGCCTTGTAACCCAAGTTACTAGCTGTCCAAATGTGCTGATGCTGCTATGGAGTTGGGCAGCGTGAGTTGGCTTGGTGGAATTTACAAAATACTTACAAAAGTAATCGCAAGTAGGGGCGCAAGGTCTTGCGCTCCTTTGCGTGGTCTATTTACCTACTGAGTGCTGAGTGCTAAGTAAATTAAGAAGTACTCAGTACTTTTGCACTTGGTAAATGGCCCGCCCCTTGTGGGCGGAATCTTTTCTTTTCAGGAGGAGGTTGATACCCCAGCCGCAAGTGGCGTGGTCTTTTTACTCAGCACTCTTCATTAACTACGTCACGGCTCGGTTAGTAAAACAAAACAACATTTTTATGAAAATTTTCTTAAGTGTGCTTGTCATTTTAACTACGATTGTATTAGTATAAAAACGGCAGGATAAAACACTAATACTTGCTGCCTAACAATACTTTTGCCAAGCTTTTGGTATCTAGGTTTGTTCTATGTCAAGCCTCGTAAATTGGCAAAGGTATTGTTAATTGTGCGTACTTTTTTCTGCAATCAAATTTGGATTGCTATAGATTCACTTTGACTAAATGATCAAAACTTTGGAGAAAAACAATGACAACAACAACAACAACAACCAATACTAATAATCTGTATAATGTACAAAATCAGTGGGGTGGTGCCTCTGCTCCGTGGAATCCTGGTGGAATATGGGTAATTGGAGCTAGAGCAAATCAGCGCATTGTCGAACTCAAAGTTTCATCCAGTGATAACGGCAAGACACTTAGTGGAACCACAACATATTCTGGTGAAGGCCCCATCGGTTTTAAGGCTACCTTAACTGGGAGCGACACCTACAACGTAGAAAACCAGTGGGGAGGCTCATCTGCTCCGTGGAATCCCGGCGGGACTTGGGTACTCGGCTCTCGGGGAAATCAAAATGTTGTTGCGATCGATGTTAAATCAAGCGACGGCGGTAAAACCCTGACTGGAACTATCACATATTCTGGTGAAGGCCCCATCGGTTTTAAGAGTGCTGCTGTTGATGGCCGTGTCTATAATGTGGAAAACCAATGGGGAGGCTCATCTGCTCCGTGGAATCCTGGTGGGACTTGGGTACTTGGCTCTCGGGCAAATCAAAATGTTGTAGCGATCAATATTACATCGAGCGACGGCGGTAAAACCCTGACTGGAACTATCACTTATGCTGGTGAAGGTCCCATCGGCTTTAAAGGTAACATTGTCGGCAGCAACAACTACACAGTAGAAAACCAGTGGGGTGGTAATACAGCGCCGTGGAATCCTGGTGGAACTTGGCTAATCGGTGGTCGTGTGGGACAGAATGTAGTGGCGCTCAACGTCACATCTAGTGATGGTGGGAAGACCCTAACTGGAACCACAACCTATGCTGGTGAAGGCCCTATCGGCTTCCGATCGCACCAAATCTAAAAAGGTGATCGCGCTATATCGGTTCTTGGTTAAGTAGGTACTGAACCCCCCACAACCCCCTTCCCGCTGTTTCGTGGGAGGGGGTTATGATGTAACTATCGGCAAACTCAACACTCAGCACGGGCTAAACGCCCCGCTACCGCTAACAGCACTCCTGAAAGCTAAATCTAATTTTTCTCGAACTATTCCCTCATCTCTAAAGCCGACCAGCATAGCTGTTCCATCTTTGACGAAAAGTGGACGTTTGAGCAGCATTGCATCGTGAGTGAATGCATCAACCCACTGTTCATCAGCCCAAGTCTTCTTTTCATCTCCTAAAGCGCGGTAGGATTGACCGGAGGTGTTTCGCATGGGAGCAAAACCCAAAGACTTTACCCAGTTTTGAATCATCTCACGAGTCGGCGGAGTATCTTTGGTATTGATAAACTCATGGTCAATGTTGTTGTGTTGGAGCCACGTCAAAGCTTTTTTGCAAGTGCTGCAATTGGGAATTCCGTAGACTTGAATAGACATAAAATAATTAAGCAACAATCTCCATATATGACATAGCAGGTGGAACTTCTGCCACCAATGCTCTTGTCGTTGAATCTCTACAGCAGAAATTTAAGGGTAGCGATCGCTCGAAAACAACTAAGTCCCCACCATCTACAGCACGGCTGGGTGACTGAAGTCAAGCAGTTGTAGATCAGCAGATAGTAGGAGAGTAAATCTGCTTAATACTTTAATACTTTACTGGCGCTCAAAGAAAAAAATAATTAAAATTGGTTTATTCGTCTTAGGATCACACGGCTCATATAAATTTAGCAATCGGTAATTCCAAGTATAGAACTCGTTAATCCATACTTTTATCTATAAAAAATATGAGCGATGCCTTTAGCCGACTTGCACCCTTCATCCAAGAATATATTTATCATCACCAGTGGACTGAATTACGTCCAGTTCAAATTGCCGCTTGTCAAGTTATATTTGACACTGAGTCTATGGGTTTGAAACCCTTCATTTTATCTTAGTCCACCTCCGTGGACTAAACTTTGTGTAGTCGCGATTTATAATCGCCCAATATTTTGAAAACATCCTCTAAAATTTAATTATCATTTATTTGCGATTTTTGCGTCGCCATTTACCCCGTACTAAACGAATTTCATCAAAACTGTAGCTTTCACCTAATTGTTCTTTGATGGGAGTCAGGGAAATGTCACCGAGTACTTCTAAAACTTGCCAAATTTTTTGTTGATGTTCTAGAGGTATTAATTGATTTAAATCAACTGGCTGATTTTTCTCAATTAGTTTTTCTAGATGACTGCTAACTGTTGCCGGACTAAGGTTGCGCTTTTGGGCAATTTGAGCAATATTTAAACCTTGTCGATGTAATTGTAATGTCTGTAATTCGGTATAAGAAGCTGAGTTGGGAGAGGATACGGAAGCGGAAGTAACAGATTTATTTTGCAAACCTTTTTCTTGGCGGTAGGCGCAAATTTCTGTAATAAACTTTTCGCCATATTGAGCGAGTTTGTGACTACCTACACCAGAAAGTTTGGCGAATTCAACTAAGTTTTGGGGTTGTACCTGTACCATCACTTTTAAAGTAGAATCGTGGAAGATGACGTAAGGTGGTACAGATTGTTCATCAGCTAATTGTTTACGTAGCGATCGCAACTTCTGTAATAATACTTCTGCAACTTCTGCTTTTTCACTCCCCTGTTCCCAGGTAATCTTTTGGACTGTGGTTACAGCTAGCGAAACTGGGCGTTGTTTTCGCATTACTTCCCAACTTAAGGCATTTAGTTTTAAAACTGAGTAACCATCGCTAGTTTGTTCTATTAACCCTTGATGTAAAAGCGATCGCCCCAACATTCGCCATTCATCTAGAGTTCTATCTTTACCAATACCATAGGTAGAAAGTTTATCGTGTTCGTACTGGATAATTTTGTCTTTTTTTGCACCCCGCAACACATCAATTATGTGTAGCATCCCAAACCTTTCTTTGCAACGCGCCACACAAGATAAAAACTTCATAGCTTCAATTGTCCAATCTTGCATCGGTTTAGGATGACGACAATTGTCACAGTTACCGCAATTCCCAGCAAACCTTTCGCCAAAATAACCCAGTTGAATTGTTCGCCGACAATCAGTGCCTTCAGCATAATCGATCATCTGCCGCAGTTGTTGTTTGGCAATCAACTGTTCTTGAGGGTTAGTTTTTTGATCAATGCTCCATTCAATTGTTTTAACATCACCAAAGCTGAAAAATATTGTACACCGAGATGGTTCTCCGTCTCTACCTGCCCGACCCGATTCTTGATAATAACTTTCTATATTTCTGGGCATATCAAAGTGAACTACCAACCGCACATCGGGTTTATTAATTCCCATCCCAAAGGCGACTGTTGCCACCATAACTCGGACATCATCTCGAATAAATCGCGTTTGATTACTACTACGTTCCTCATCAGTTAATCCCGCGTGATAAGGCAGAACAACAATTTTATCGTTTTGCAGTTTAAAAGTGAGTTCATCAACTTTTTTCCGAGTTAAAGAATAAATAATTGTCGAACCTTCAGTTTCTCGAATTAGTTCTAACAATTGGGCGTAAGCATATTTAGTTTTAGGACGAACTTCGTAATAAAGGTTTTCACGGTTAAAACTGGCGAGATGGATGCTAGGTTGCTTTAGCCCCAATTGCTGAATGATATCACTACGAACGCGATCGGTTGCTGTGGCGGTGAGGGCGACAGTAGGAACATCAGGATAGCGTTTTCTCAGAGATTTTAACTGGCGATATTCTGGACGAAAATCGTGTCCCCATTCAGAAACGCAGTGCGCTTCATCAATCGCAAAGCTAGAAATACCGATTTTTTCTTTAACTAAATCGAGAAACGGGAGAAACCTTTCACTCAGCAGACGTTCCGGGGCGACGTATAGTAATTTTACTTTCCCGTTGAGTATGGCTTCTTCCCGCGATCGCACATTGTAAGCATTCAAACTGCTATTCAGAAATGTCGCATTAATATTATTATTTCGCAGTGCTTCTACTTGGTCTTGCATCAAAGCAATTAACGGCGACACCACTACCGTTAAACCATTTTTTAACAACGCTGGTAGCTGAAAACACAGAGATTTCCCCCCACCAGTCGGCATCACAACCATTAAATCTCGATTTTGCAGCGCCTCTTCGATAATTTGCCGTTGTCCGGGGCGGAATTGGTCGTAACCGAAGTGATATTTTAGCGCTTGTTCGAGATGGGGATACTGAAGCATAGCGATCGCTTTTTCGGGGGCTGTCTGCGTGAGTAGTTATGAAGATATTAGTATTTTAACTCACATCTTTGGCAGCTTTGGTCAGGCTTCCGTTTCTGTTGGCGATGTCTACGATGGTTACTGAGCTTGCCGTACCACTTCGTGGAAGCAAGCTACGCGCAGCGTCTCGTAGAGAAGGGTCTCGTAGAGAAGTACGGGCTATGACGCTCGATGACTCGCTACCGCTTCGCTATCGGTGACGCACTTAATCAATCATCATAGATGAGCGTAGGCGCAGCCCGTCGTAGACATCGCTTTTAGGTCAGGTTGAACCAGCAAATAATGGCGCGATCGCAATGTTTTCACCAACATAACCTAAAAGCCTTTATTATAAAATCAGTTTAAGTTAAAAGTAGGTAGATCACAAACAAGTTGAAAAGATATAGACAACAATAAACAAATTTACAATTACACGGTTCTTCTGGAAAAAGAATTAGATGGAGATTATCACGCTTTTTGTTCTATTTTAAAAGGTTGTCATTCTCAAGGAGATTCTTTTGAAGAAGCCATTGACAATATTACAGAAGCTATTGAATTATATCTTGAAAGTTTAAGGGCTGATAATCAGTCAATTCCTAGAGAAGATTTAATCACCATTATTCTGGGCTTTCACTAACGGCTCTTGACTTTAGAAAGTGAGAAAATTGAAGATTAACAAGATTTATTACGAATTTCCCTAGATTCGGTTGCTCATCTTGTAATGCGCCTCACTTCTTCAGTGCCAGAGTCAAACCATCTGCGATCGCAATTAAGCTAAGACTAACTCGCTGGTCTTGATGCAGCTTTTGATTAAAGGCACGAATCCTTTTAGTTCTATTATCTTGTACTTGGGGGTCGGCAACCTTGCCTGACCAGAGGACATTATCGATCGCAATCAGTCCCCCCGATCGCACTAATTGCAGCGATCGCTCATAATAGCCATCATAGTTGCTCTTATCTGCATCGATGAAGGCAAAATCAAAAGTTTCCGCTTCTCCTGTTGCCAGTAGTCGATCCAAAGTCTCCAAAGCTGGGGCAATGTGCAGTTGAATTTTATCCGCCACTCCTGCTTGCTGCCAATAGCGCCGAGCGATCGTGGTAAATTCCTCACTAATATCACAGGCTACCACCTTACCCTCCCTCGGTAACGCCAACGCCACCACCAGGGAACTATAACCTGTAAATACCCCAATTTCCAAAGTTTTCTTAGCTCCTAACAACTGTACCAGTAAAGCCAAAAACTGCCCCTGTTCGGGAGCAATCTGCATTCTCCCCATTGGAAACTGGGCTGTTTCCTGTCTCAGTTGGGTTAAAATTTCCGGTTCTCGGAGAGAGACTGACAGTAAATAGTCATAGAGGTTTTGTTCGAGTCCTAGTGTTTGAGTTGTCATAATATGCGTTCCTCTTTTGCCTAAATCCTATACACCGATAACTCAACGGCGGGGTAGCCCCCGGATTCATCCGTGGGGGTAAGCAGGAAAGCGAATTTATTCGCCGTCAATATTACTAGTTAAGTTTCTTTCTGATTTTGAATATACATTTTAATTGTCTCCAATGGTGCGCCTCCAACGGTGGATATAAAGTAAGAATTAGTCCACAGCGATGGCAGTCGGGTTTTCAATTCGGGAAACTCCATTCGTAGATACCTAGATGTTGCACCCTTAAATCTTTTCACTGCTCGATGCGCTCCAAACTGTGGGTCTACTTCAATCAACATATCCACATGATCGGGCATAATTTCCATCTCGATTATTTCTACTTGAATCTCAATCGCTATTTGGGATAAAAGCTCTTTAAGTCTTGATGCGATAGCATTTACAAGTACTTTCCTGCGGTACTTAGGGCAAAAAATGACATGATATTTGCACGAATAAACTACATTGTTGTTGGATTTAAATTTTTCCATATTTTTTCGCAATAATTGTTTCCTTGGTTGTATCTATATGATAAGATACAGGAAACTAATAAACAAATTCAAGGAGGTGATTTGGCGGCAAAAACATCAAGCTTTGTTACGGAAATACCATTAGTAACTAGCTCTAGCGACCTAACTGTACTTGCTGCCAGATTAGAAGCTGGGCGGCAACTTTATAATGCTGTGCTAGCTGAGGGCAAAACTAGGCTTCAATTACTAAGAGATTCTGAACTTTACCAAGAGGCTAAAGTTATTCCTAAATCTGAGAAAAAGGCTCGTAGTACTGCATTTGGGAAAGCGCGGGAATTTTATCGTTTTAGCGATTATGACTTACAGGCTTTTGCGAATAAAACAGCTATTGCAAGTATTTGGATCAAGTCTCACCTTGATGCAAATACAATTCAAAAAATAGCTCCTAGGGCTTATAAAGCCTTGGAACGTTTAGTTTTCGGTAAAGCTAAAAAGGTTAGATTTAAACAAAAGGGGCAGTTTGCATCCTTAGAAGGCAAAACCAATAAGCAAGGTATTCGTTGGATTGGTAATGGTGTCGAATGGCTAGGATTAAAGCTAAAAGCTATTATCAAAAACGACCCAATTGTATTGCATGGTTTACTAAAATCAAAGGTTAAGTATGTTCGCTTAGTACGTCGCATCCTTAATCAAAAAACCTATTGGTTTGCCCAGTTAGTATGCGAAGGGATGCCATATCAAAAGCCAAAAAACATTATAAATGATGGTACTGTTGGCATTGATATAGGTGTCTCAACTGTTGCGATTGTTGGTGATAACGAAACTATTTGGACGACCTTTGTAGATGGACTGGAATCTAAGCAAAAAGATATCAGGAAACTACAAAGGAAAATGGATAGACAGAGGCGTAGTGGTAATCCTGATAATTTGAATTCTGATGGGACAGGTCCCAAGGGAAAGCGTCATTTTAAAAAGTCTAATCGCTACAAAGCCACTGCTAGGAAAAAACGCGAAATTGAGCGCAAACAAGCCGCTCACCGGAAATCATTGCATGGTCGATTAGTTAATCAAACCTTGACGCTTGGTAAAGACATCAAAACTGAGAAAGTATCGGTCAAGGCATGGCAGAAAAATTGGGGTAAATCTATAGGATTTAAATCCCCATCAAGTTTTCAATCCGAACTTATTCGCAAAGCTGAAAATGCTGGCGGTAAAGTTCTAATATTTTCGACTCGTAAAACCGCATTGTCTCAAACTTGTTTATGCGGGAATAGGCAGAAAAAATCACTATCTCAACGAGTGCATAACTGCGAATGCGGTTTAAAAATGCAACGTGATATTTTGTCTGCCTATCTGAGTCGATACGTCGATCCAAAAGATGAAACTTTGTCAATCGAGTTAGCCAGAAATGGTTGGCTAGGGATGGAACAATCCTTGCTGGATGGTTGGCAAATTGGGTCAAATCAATCTGCGAGAACTGCGACTTTTTTCTAAGTCTCCTGCCTCTAGTAGCAGTACTAGTTGTGGGATAGAGCGGATATCCAGTAATCCAATAGCTTATGAGGAGTCGGAACCTGTGAGGGTAAACGAAACTCATGTAGTGAGTTGGAACCCCCCGGATTTATCCGTGGGGTAAGTTCAGTTAATACTTACAGCAGTTTTCATTTAATTTAACTACATATATTGTAGGGGTATAGAAAAAGCTCATTGGTGTCAACTTAACGTAGAAGTTAGGCAAGGCAAGCTTTCGAGGTTTCACCCTCACAAGAACAGCCCCTCTCCCAAAATTGGGAGAGGGGAGCAAATTCTCTAGTTCCCCGAATCCCAACTTGGGATTCGGGGTTAGGGGATGAGGGCAAAACGCCTTCTCAAAGCAGATTTTTTCTGAAGTTGACACCAATGAGCATTGCTGTGCCCCTACGAGAAATCTATATGTATCAGGGTTTGTGTGAAATGATATGACTCCTGAATTCTGTTTGATCAAGCTAAATTTATCGAAAAATACTCAATCCACTGCCTAGTATTGACAGTTTAAAGAAATTCAACCTATTGTCTGAAATAACACTTAGCTGTTGTGTAATAACTTGATAACTGAACTTTAATCACCCAGAGGTTTGTGTCATGTCTATCGATCTATTGAGGCGCAAAAAAACTCATTTTGTCTTGTGGCGTCCCGGTGCTTCAGAATTAGCTCCTACTCTCTACATTGGCAACACTGCTCCCGAAAACCCAGACAGATTAGCTCAATTCAAAGAAATCCCGCTTCGTCAATCAACAGAATTTCCAGAATTGTGGGAAGTTTCGGCTCAAGAATCTAGTCTCACAGAAGGACAGGTGTACTTTTACTGGTTTAAAGTCCGCAACGCAGATCCTTACGACTCTGCTAATGCTAACCAAATTCTCTACTGCACAGATCCAACAGCAACGACTGTGGATCAACGCTTACTTGCACCAACGCCGTCAGAATCGGGAGGCGTTACTAGCTCCGATCCGGCAAGCGTTGTGCTTTATCAAAATGGGACGCTGATTCCCTGTGATCCCGAAGGGCAAACTGTAAATTGGGAAGACGATGCTCCTTTAGAGACGCTGCCAACCAATAATCAACTGGTGATTTACGAATTACCAACCCGTTGGACAAAGATTAACTCAAATGGATTGATTGAAGAAGGAACCGGCACATTTCGTGACGTACTGGCACTGTTGATCCCAGAAGCGATCGCTCCGAGTTTTCCCATAGTCAGCGCCTTGAATGATCGCGCTCATCTTGTGGAACTGGGAATCAACGCTCTAGAACTTTTGCCACCAGAAGACAGTGATGATGATCTCAAGTGGGGCTATGGTACAGCAAATTATTTTGCAGCAGATTTTGACTTAGGACGCCCAGATAGCCAATCAGCACCTACTGCTTCGACTGATTTAGCTAATCTGATCAAAGTCTGCCATCATCAAGGCTTGCGCTTTTTTGTGGATGTGGTGATGGCATTTTCGCTGCATAATCCTTACCATAACGTTAATTTTTTGGAATTTTACATCAAATGGGCTAGTGGTGATCCAGAACAAGGGTCAAGAGATGGCTTTGGTGGCGATTTATTTAAGTACAACTATTGGATAGAGGGCTATAACCCGATTACTGGGCAAAAGTCCTGGCTTGTCCCAGCCCGTGAATATTTAAAAGCCCATATAGCCCACTGGTTGGAATACTATCGGGTTGATGGTCTGCGGTTGGATAGCGTCAATAATATTGCCAACTATGACTTTTTGCAAGAATTCAAGGATTTTGCCCGCAGCCTTTGGGACAAAAGAGGTGGAACCGCGTCTCGCTTCCTCGTAGTTGGTGAAGAATTGAGTGTACCCCTATCTCTCATCCAACAAAATCGTCTGGATGGACTTTGGAATGAAAAGTTCAAGCAAATCATCCGACAGGTGATTTTAGGTAAGAATGCCTGGGATGAACCCAGCTTTGAGTGGAGTATCCGCAAACTAATTGATTGCCGAAACTTAGGCTTTACAGATGGTTCTCAGGCGGTAAACTATATCACTTCTCATGATGTTGGCGGTTATGGTAACGAGCGTTTTTTCAGCTACCTTGTTAGTAATGGAATTGATCATACTGAACCGCGGATTAAGTTGGCATTTGTCTGCCTGCTTACCTCTGTAGGAATTCCGATGATCCTTGCCGGAGAAGAATTTGCCGATCAGCAGGATTTGGTTCCAACAGATGATTATAAGCAGATTGATCCAGTTAACTACAGCCGTGTGAAAGATGATTGGCGGCAACGCATTTTCCAATACGTTGTTAGGTTGGTTCGCTTGCGTAAAACTTCCAATGGTTTAGCTGTAAATGATACTCAATTTATTCATGTTGACTTTAATGATGGTAAACGAGTTGTAGTCTGGCAGCGTGGTAATAAAGCCGATGAATTAGTAGTTGTTGTGGCGAATTTCTCTGACTATGGCACTTCTGTTGGTTCTGAGTACAGAGTCCCGAATTGGCCTGCAACCCCAGTTGGTAAGCAGTGGCAGGAAATTACTCAAGAGCGGATAGTTCCATCTGAATGGGTAGGCAGAGAAGGTATTTTCCCGTGGGAAGCTAAAGTCTACGCTCTAGTTTAATCTTGATGCCGCTCAGTGAAAGATAATCTTAGGTCAGGTTTGGTACTTTAACCTGACTTAAAGCGATCGCAAGAGTGAAATATCACAAAATTGGGATGCTTATTCTGAAACTCAGCGACTAGATCAATGATTATGGTTACAAATTACTCTGAAAGTGATGTAGTTTGTAATTATTGTGCCAAAAGCGATGCCTTCTCTACGAGACGATTCTCTTTCAGAGACGCTAACGCGAACGCGAACTGCAAGCCGCTTTGCGTCTACGCACAAACATTGTATGTGTGTAGAGATATTGCATAGCAAGCCTTTGTTTGAGTTACTCGCCTAAACCCTTCTAGAATTAAAACTATCGTCGGGAATTTTATTAATAAACTTGCTTTGATTCTGGGAGGTATGATGAGTCGTCCAATAATTCTTGGTATTGTCGGCGACAGCGCTGCTGGGAAAACAACACTAACGCGAGGAATTGCTCAGGTACTCGGCCTAGAAAATGTGACGATCATTTGTACAGATGATTATCACCGTTATGATCGCCAAGAACGTGCAGATATTAACATCACTGCTCTCCACCCGGACTGCAACCACCTAGATATTATGCAGCAACACCTGTCGTTGCTACGCACAGGACAGCCGATTCTCAAACCAGTTTACAGCCATAAAACCGGCACATTCGAGCCACCACAGTATATCAAGCCGAATAAATTCGTGATTATTGAGGGATTACTCGGTTATTCTACTCGTGCTGCGCGTGATTCTTACGACGTGAAAGTTTACCTTGCACCCCCGGAAACACTACGCGCTAAGTGGAAAGTCAATCGGGATACCCAAAAGCGAGGCTACAGTGCTGAACAAGTGTTGGCCGAACTAGAAAAGCGCGAACCAGACTCAGCACAATTTATTCGTCCGCAGCGACAATGGTCTGATATAGTCATTAGTTTTTATCCACCCGTCGGCGACGATAATGAAACTAATGGACATTTAAATGTGCGTTTGGTACTACGTCCGACAATTCCCCACCCAGATTTTACTCAGATTATTAACTCTGGCTATGGTAATTCCGACTCAGCGATCCGCTTGGGGCTAGACAGAGATATGAGTAAGCCCGTAGATGTCTTAGAAGTTGATGGTCATGCCACTTTAGAACAGGTAAATCAGCTAGAGCATATTATTTGTTCCGATATGCCTCATTTACGAAATATTTGCGATCGCGAAAGTAATCCAGAACTGGGTAAAATTGCTGGTACAACTGGGGAAACAATCCAAAGTTATCCCCTGGCTCTGACTCAGTTAATAATTACCTACCACATGCTGAGAGCAACGCAAATGTATCAGTAGACATCTTCAGAAATTAAATCTCTCGTTCCCAGCCAGAGTCTGGGAATGCCTCTTATGAGGCTCCGCCTCCTGAATTTGCAACAGAGCCGCTTTTAATGCATTTCCAGCCAAAGGCTGAAAACGAGAATTTTCTCTCGTTTTTTAGCTGAAGTTGACACCCATGAGCAATTTTCCCTACGATGGATGTGGTTGAAATAAATGAAAACTGCTGTTACCACGAATCGTAGTGTTGTGTTTACCAAGATTAAAGATTTTCTCAAATAAAGATGATTTTTAGAGCAAACAAGGGATAACTAAGGATAGTTACATCTTTAGTGACGATTTTCTTAGTTTTCTATGACCTATTGCCTCAGAATTGCCGACTTACCTACAAATGAGCGTCCGCGTGAACGACTAATGACGCATGGCGCCAAAATTTTAGCCACAGCAGAGTTAATTGCAATTCTTTTAGGCACCGGTCAAGGGCCAGGGAAACTGTCTGCTGTAGGTTTGGGACAATATATTTTGAGCGAATTAGGCAAACACCAACGTGATCCTTTGGCAGTTCTACGAGAAGTTACCCCCGCCGAATTGATGCAAATTTCTGGTGTTGGGCCAGCGAAGGCGACAAGTATCTTAGCAGCAATTGAATTGGGCAAACGCGCTTTTCAGTCTCGTCCCAATGACGGCACATTAATTGACAGCCCACTTGCTGCTGCTGCTACCCTCAGTCAAGATTTGATGTGGCAAATAAAAGAACGTTTTGCAGTGGTGCTGTTAGATGTTAAGAATCGCTTATTGGGTACGCAAGTAATTACCATTGGTACCGCAACCGAAACCCTAGCCTCTCCTCGTGAAATCTTTCGGGAAGTTATTCGTCAAGGTGCAACGCGGGTAATAGTTGCCCACAACCATCCTTCTGGAAACCTTGAACCCAGCCAGGAAGATATAGAATTGACACGCCAATTGTTAGCAGGGGCACAGCTATTGGGCATTCCCGTACTAGATCATCTAATTTTGGGCAATGGCAATCATCAAAGTTTACGGGAACTGACAACCTTGTGGGATGAGCATCCACAGGGGGATTAAATGGGAGCATCTCAGTTTTGCAAATATCACCGAAAAACAAGATTCCTGCTCCCTCTCCTTAGTAAGGAGAGGGCTGGGGTGAGGTTTAGACATTTTACGAAAGTGAGATGCCCCCGATTAAATGAACAGAACGCGGCGATGCAGAGAGTTATTTCATAAATTTTAAATTGTTAAGCTTCATCTACCCAATAAAGATAATATTGTTCACTATCCACCCAGCTTTTCTGAAAATCTTTGATCGGAACAATCTTTAAGTCATTGCGGTTGATATTCAGTTTTTTATTTAAAATCAGCAAAATTTTCTTTTGCTGATCTTGATTTTTGAGTAGAGAACTAATTTGGGTTAATATCTCCGCTTGTTCGACTTCTTGACGACCTTTTTTAAATAGGGTAAAGCTTCCCATTTTTTGAAGCTCAGGATAGTAAAATTTTCGATTGAGATAACCCGCTAAAGGAGCCATATTTGCATCTCGACTGGCAACAATAAACTCATTATCTAACCCAGCTTTTTGAATATATTGGGCTGTTTCTCGACTTGCAGAAAATGGTACAACTAAATCTCTTGAAAAACTATAAATGCCTCCCCCAAACTGGACATAAAGAATTAGCATCAAAGCGATATGATGCCATTTTTTCACAAATTCAATTGAATGGGGACGAATAGAAAACTTGTTGAGTAAAACTGTAGACTCTTGATAATAACTTCCCAGCCATAAAGCCGCTATCAGAACTAAATAGAAATGCCCAAAATGCCGAGGCATACCGAGAAATCTGAAGTAGGTAAAGGCAAAGATTACACAATTTCCGATCATGTAGAAAAATAGAGGAACTGGTTTTTTAGATAATTTAATCAAGGTTAAAATTACAATGAATAGAGCAATTACCGCACAAACAATTAAATCTAGCCATCTTTTGTGTGCCGGAATAATTAATAAATAACTACCAAATACTCTACCTATGCTTCTCAACAAATGACGGATATCTAGTTGGATTATCCAACCATTATTTAACCCACCATAAAGATAACTATCTATCGGAGGAGTAAGAATAGAAATGGATAGAACAAAAGAAAATGTGATAATTACAATACTTAAAAATAAGTCGGATTTTTGGCTTTGACTAAAATACTGCTGGCGATGTTCGCTATCAAAACAAAATTCAGCTAGCAAAGTCAATGATAAAGAAAATGATACCAATAAACCATAAGCACTACTATTTGCTAGTAAACCCAATAAAATTGCTAAATAAACATAAGTTATTTTTCTGGATGAAAAAACGGTACAGAATGCAAAAACGAACAACATACTAAAGGCATAATTTCGAGAAATTAAAAGATATTCATAAAAAGGAAAAAACCCAAAGGAAAATAGAAATTTTTGTTGAGAATTAAAAGGGCTATATAGGCAAAAAATAGCAACTGAAAAAACTGTAATTGTCCAATGAAAAATTTGCATAATTATCGGATTATCCACTATTTTTCTGAGAATTGCCAGAGAAAAATACCAGAGAACAGGATGACCTTCATAATGAATATTTGCAATTAAATCGCCTAAAGATTGACTATCTCTGACAATCAGCCAAGGATTTAGTTCATCTCGCCACATCGAATGGTTGAGAATACCTATTAAACCAAGAACGGAAAAAATAATGATAATAAACCAAGGAGAATGAAAAGGTAATCTCGAAGTATATTTGATAATTTTTTGCTTTAACATTATTAGTTCAGAATGAAATTTATCAGGTCAAGCTTCTTTTTGATTATTCGGCAAAACATCCTCAAGCATAGACGCTAATTCTTTATTTAAGCGACCAGATTTGACAAATTCTGCATAAGTATCTGCCTCAATTGCTAACAGTTCTCCTCGTAATTGTTCCGTTATAAAAGTCTGAAGATTGGGGTACTCATCCTGTAATTTGTCAATTTTCGTCCCTAAATCTGCAAGTTCACCTTTAATTAGTGTCTCCTGATAACGGCGATCTGGGTCAATACCGGGGCGTTGATCTGCCTGGAGGTGTTGCAAAACACGTTCTAGGGCGACATGACGGGCAACTAATTCTAAATATTGCTCACGTAAGGGTGCATCACCTAGTAAATTGAGTTTTTCCAGCAAAGGTTTGATGGTCAATCCTTGAACAAGTAGAGTAAATAAAACTACTCCAAACACTGTAGCGATGATTTTTTCTCGCTCTGGCATTGTCGTTGGTACACTCAATGCCAGGGCAATGGAAACGGAACCGCGTAACCCACCCCACCATAGGATAGTTTGTTCTGGTAAAGAAATTTCGGATTTGGTGATGCTAAGGCTTAATTTGCTGAGAATGTAAATAGCAATTGCCCGGATCACAATCATTGCTGTCACTGTCACCATAATGATTTGCAGGTTTTCGCCTAAACTAGCAAAGCTTATTTGGTCGCCAATCAGCAAGAAGACAATTGAGTTAACAAAGAATGCCAAAAATTCCCAAAATTCGGAGATAATAATCCGGGTGCGGGGATTCATGCCTATACGAGAGCCAAAGTTGCCTAAAATTAAACCTGTGGTGACAACTCCAATGACTCCAGAACCGCCTAAGTCTTCGGTAATTAGGTAAGTGCTGTAAGCGGAAACTAGGGTTAAGGATTGTTCCACCAAGGGCAAATCAAAGCGCTGGGTAAAGTAGGAAATGCTAAATCCGATAAAAGCTCCCATCCCTATACCGATGCCAACAACTGTAAATAACTGCACTAAAATAGGCTGGAATTCCAATTCCACAGTTCCCAAAGATAACGCCACCAAAAAACCAAAGGCAACTACAGCCATGCCATCATTGAACAAGCTTTCGCCTTCCATTAAGGTGACAAGACGACTATCTACGCCCAGTTCACGAAACAAAGCGGTGACAGAAACAGGGTCAGTTGCAGCAAGGCTGGCTGCGATTAGTAAAGCTGTAGCTAGGGAAATACTAGCGAGTTGATTGAGAACGATCGCTACCCCGGCGATCGCAATTACCACCCCGAACACCGCATACAGACAAATAGGCACTAAATCCCGCTTCAGTTCTGACCATTTTAAATTCCATGCGGCTTCAAACAATAGCGGTGGTAAAAAAATGAACAAAATTAATTCCGGGGAAAGGGTTACTAAACGGACATCCGCAAAGGCTAACCCTAAGCCGACAATTACCAGTAGTAGGGTGTAAGGTATATGGCGAAACCAGCTAAATATCTGCGGTAGTGTCGCCACACTTAGAGACACCGAAAGCACCAACAGAAATTGCTTAAGATTGTTTGTAATCATTTCCTCAGCGATCGCTGATTCAAGCACCATAGCGGAATTCCTGGTATGATTTTACATTTATTAGCTCCTGTGCGTTAGCGTTGGCGTAGCCTCTCGTAGAGAAGCTTCTCCAAAGGAGGTTCGCTAGCTTTGGTTTATTGCCCAACACTGCGGCATTA
>NZ_JBTYKD010000182.1:0-2003 GCF_054880495.1 Nostoc sp. | reverse complement strand
TAGTTCCCCGAATCCCAACTTGGGATTCGGGGTTAGGGGATGAGGGCAAAACGTCTTCTCAAAGCAGATTTTTTCTGAAGTTGACACCAATGAGCATTGCTGTGCCCCTACGACACAAATAAATCTAGTTTGAGGTAAAAATGAGACACGAAAAACTTTCTCCTGGACTACTTTTGGCATTGCAAGACTATCAAAATGAAGGGGATGAAGCTTTAGTTCAACACAAAAAAGCCCTTGGTATTATTGCCCACAAAAGTCCAGTCAAGCCTACTAAGAGCGTCGTTTTTATCTACTGCGACCCTGATGCAGACTTGAGTTACCTATCACAATATAATATTGAAGTCAATCAAAACTCTGGGAGTGTGCGGACGGCTTTCTTACCGATAGATAGTTTAGATGTCTTATCTGAGGAAGATGTGATTCACCGGATTAAGCCATCACGCAAACTTCATTTGAGGATGGACACAGCACTAGGAACAGTGAAAGTGCCGGAATTCAAGAACCAAACCGGACTAACTGGTAAAGGAGTAATCATCGGCATTATAGACAGTGGCATTGATCCGAAACACCCCGCTTTTGCTGAACGAATTTTACACATTTGGGATCAAACGCTGCCAGGTCCAGGAGTCACAGAGGGCGGCTATGGGGCGGAATTGACGGGAGCGCAACTGACAATTTCTCAGGATACTGGCGGTCATGGTACTCACGTTGCTGGTATTGCCGCCGGTGTCGATGCTAACTATGGCGGTGTAGCACCAGAAGCAGAATTAATTGTCGTCAGATCAGATTTACAAGATGCCCACATTGCTGATGGCATCCGTTACATTTTTCGAGTTGCTAGAGAGTTGGGACGCCCAGCAGTGGTGAATCTCAGCTTGGGTGGACACGCTGATGCTCATGATGGTAGCGATTCCCTATCAAAGGTCATTGATGCCGAAACTGGCGCTGGAAGAATTGTTTGCTGTGCTGCGGGTAACGAAGGAAACGATAACATTCATGGACAAGTAATAATATCCAGTGGACGTACTCGTGGGATGCGCTTTAATGTTCCTTTGAATCAAGTCGGCATAGTTTGGTTAAATGGTTGGTATTCCAAAGACAACGAATTGGAAGTGTCGCTGCGGAGTCCTAACGGTTTTGTCACCCCCTTCCAAAAAATCATTGCTGACGGTAATGCTGCACAAGATTACCAGTTAGCAGATGCACGCGTGCAATTAGCGACACCAGGGCCAGATAAAGCCAACAGCGACCATAATTTCTTTGTGCAAATACGTGGTATTGACCCCTCGCCAGTAATGGGAGGTATTTGGCAGCTACGAGTCCGCAACACTTCTTCAACTGACACACGTTTAGATGTGTGGACACTAGATGATAGTTCTTCAGTGTTTTTTACAGGTAAAAGTGTGAAAGATGCTGTAAAAATTGGTTCGCCGGGAGCCGCCAGCAGTGCTATTACAGTTGCCGCCTATACTACTAAAGCCACGTACACAGATATTGATCAGCAAGTGCGAGAAATGGGCTTAGAATTAAATACTATTTCCGAATTCAGTAGTGAAGGACCTCTACGGAATGATGGACAGAAGCCTGATGTCACAGCACCGGGAGCAATGATTGTTTCGACGCTTTCCGCCGATGCAAATTTTGACCGCGCATCAATGATTAATTCCAAGTTTGTGGTCAAGGCTGGTACGAGTATGGCGACACCGTTAGTTAGTGGGTTAGTCGCACTGTTGTTGCAACGTGATCCTCAGCTTGATCCGGCTGCTGTGAAAGACTTGCTACGTAGAAATAGTGCTATTCCCGGAAAACCCGCAGGCACATTTGATGAAAAATGGGGTTATGGAGTGATTAATGCCTTAAATCTCTAATTAAACCGCGTCTATCTTAAAACCTGTAGTTCTTCGGTGATTAAAAGGATTTGCCCTCATCCCCCAACCCCTTCTCCCAAATCTGGGAGAAGGGGAGCCAGAATTTTAAAGTCCCTCTCCCATATCTGGGAGAGG
>NZ_JBTYKD010000181.1:0-12034 GCF_054880495.1 Nostoc sp. | reverse complement strand
CAGACAAGTAAGCCGACTCGTGGAAAGAGAAAACCCAAGGAGCGATCTTTGGAATCCCCACCTTCAGCGTAAGCAAGGTGGGGAGGATGTCAATACATCTTAGATTAATGGTTTGCAAAGGCAAATACTTTCTTGCTTGCCTGCGTGGGATAAGTGACGCTAGTGTTAAAAGAAATCGTGCAAAAGCAAAACCTCATCCAAGAAGTTGAGTAGAAAGCTACAATGGTAATTCCAAATAAACAAGTAAAATCTAATACTGATATTTTAGATAGTAGACGCACCCAAACTCGTATCCAAGTTCGCATTCCTAAAGATTTGCATGAGGAACCAGTCATTTCACGACTGGTTTCTCACTATGGGGTAACGGTGATTATTGCTGATGCTCAGATCAGCGCAAACGTGCCACAATATAGCTGCTTCGATCTGGAACTACGAGGAACTACTTCCCAGATTGAAAGCGCCTTAACTTACCTGGATGAACTGGATTTAGAAGTTTTGCACCAATCCAGCCCTGAAGAAGATGGTTGGTAATCAATTTTCGATTTCGGATTTTGAATTTTAGATTAATAATCCAAAATCCAAAATCTAAAATCTAAAATTCACTATGCCATTTGATTTTCAATCGCCCACCGCGCTAGTTCAGTGCGGTTATGGAGATTAGTTTTGCCCAACATATTGGACACATGGCTTTCAACTGTGCGCTGACTAACATTTAGTTCTTCAGCAATTTCCCGGTTAGCTAGACCCCTAGCGACAAACTGAACTACTTTCAGTTCGGTTGGGGTTAATTGCACATCGAAGGGAACCTGGATACGGGAACCGTTTTCGCCTCCTTTTGCTTGGTGTTCTTTCCAACGGATAGTTTGTTTCAGCGAGGATTCAACTTGCGCTACGAGTTCTTCTGGCTCAAAAGGCTTGACCATATAAACATCAGCACCTTTATTCAGACCCTTGACTCGGTCTGCACTTTGTCCCTTAGCTGAAAGGAAAAGAACTGGAATCCAGCTGGTGCGTTCGTTTTGCCGGACTTGTTCTACAAAAGTATATCCGTCCATTTCCGGCATCATCACGTCGCAGATGATCATGTCTGGAACATCTTGCTCTAAAATTTCCAGAGCTTCACGTCCATTTTCGGCGGTGATGACTTCGTATCCCCGGAATTCTAAGTAATCCTTCACCAGCAAGATGAGGTTAGGGTCATCATCAATCAATAGAAGTCGTTTGTGATCTTTCATGCTGGGCTCTTTCATAGCAGTGGCACTTGTCGCGCTTCGGTCCATCAAAGTCTTGAATATTTATCCTCTATGGTGGGTTATTTCGAGATGTTGTCCTTTTTCCTACTTAACTTGCCTTTGCTGTTTCGAAGCCTCAAAAATGCCGAGCATTTTCAAGAGACTAATAGCTCGTTAGCTAAAGTCCAGCAAGGATACGTATAGCAGTAGTATCTATAATGCGCTATTATATATCGCATTGAAAGGGGTGGGCGAAAAAACACTGATTACAATAATAATCTTTCTGACTCACAAGTAAGTATTGGCTTAAAGATGACCCTAGCTCAAAACCAACCCACACTTTCTTTAAGCTTACTGCTATACCATATCCTTCGATTGTTAAGCCTCTATGAGGTGTTCACAAGCAACTAGTACCGCTTCGCGTAATTCGTAATTCGTAATTACGTTTTAGCAAGGGTTTCAGAGATTACAAATGGGTGGCTTATTTACGCCGTGCTGTACTAGGGAAGTTTCTGGCAAAGGAGGGGTTAAAAACGCCTATTCTTTAACCGCCATTATGCCTATTAAGTGTTCTTGGATGATCCGCTCAATAACTCCCAGGTTTGCTTGGCCATATCAGACCCCATCAGTGTAAACCACTATTATGAGTCTAGAACAACAAAGGCGCAAGCAGTTGGCTTTATTTCTATAGACGCAAATGGGATGACTCTGTGGCGGCTCATCAAGTTTTAACTCTTTAAGTCGCTTTTTTAAGTACTCCCAGGGTTCCAGACTAGCTCCTTTTGAGCAGCAGTTAGCAATTGTCTGGTCAGCGCCAATAAAAATGTGTCGCTGAATTTTTGCAAGTCCGAAAGTTTCTACACAATAACTCAGGGCTTTATGTTCTGGAGACTTAGTGGTTTTGGGGATTTGATGACTGGACTGGATCACTATATTTTACTCATCAAGCGGCTCCCTGATTACAGTTCTATAACAATTTCCAGTGAATGAGGGGTGGGCAAGAATGCTTATAACTCCTAAACTCCTAACTCCTAACTCCCCACTCCCTACTCTCTTCGTAACTTACAGAACAAAACCTGAAAAGTAGAAATAATTAAGCATTTATACTTAAGTACACCGATGATCTTCTAGTTCGGGAACCCGTACTCAAGGAATTCTTGCCATTGGGCGCTAATTTTCGGTAGATTAGCACTCAGGAGTGGAGAGTGCTAAACTCTGGAGAAAATAATTATGGCAGCTTTATCTTTAAGCGTTTCTACAGTTAAACCTTTGAGCGATCGCGTTTTCGTAAAAGTGAGCGCCTCAGAGGAAAAGACTGCAGGTGGTCTGTATTTACCCGACACCGCCAAGGAAAAGCCCCAGGTAGGGGAAGTAGTCGCCCTTGGTGCTGGCAAGCGTAACGATGACGGTAGCCGTCAGGAATTGGAAATTAAGGTCGGCGATAAGGTGCTGTACTCTAAGTACGCTGGCACTGACATCAAACTCGGCACCGAAGAATATGTACTGCTTTCTGAAAAAGATATTTTAGCAGTCGTTATCTAGTGGGGAGTGGGGAATAGGGAATGGGGAATAGGGAATAGGGGATGTCAAAAATAAAGACAATGCCCGATGCCCGATGCCCAATACCCAATACCCAATAACCCAATTCAAGAAAAAATTGACTTACTCGCGGAATTTTTAGACACCTATGGCAAAGCGCATTATCTACAACGAAAACGCCCGTCGCGCCTTGGAACGAGGCATTGACATCCTGGCTGAGGCTGTAGCTGTTACCCTTGGCCCCAAAGGTCGTAACGTAGTTCTAGAAAAGAAATTTGGCGCACCGCAAATTGTTAATGACGGTGTAACGATCGCCAAAGAAATCGAATTAGAAGATCACATTGAAAACACTGGTGTAGCTCTGATTCGTCAAGCTGCTTCTAAGACCAACGATGCTGCGGGCGATGGCACCACAACTGCCACCGTTTTAGCCCATGCGATCGTCAAAGAAGGCTTGCGGAACGTTGCAGCTGGTGCTAATGCGATTTCGCTGAAGCGTGGTATAGACAAAGCTACTGCTTTCCTCGTAGAAAAAATCAAAGAACACGCCCGTCCAGTAGAAGATTCCAAATCCATTGCTCAAGTTGGTGCGATCTCGGCTGGTAATGACGAAGAAGTTGGTCAGATGATTGCCCAAGCAATGGACAAGGTGGGCAAGGAAGGCGTAATTTCCCTAGAAGAAGGGAAATCTATGTTCACCGAGTTGGAAATTACTGAAGGGATGCGCTTTGACAAAGGCTACATCTCTCCTTATTTCGCCACCGACGCTGAACGGATGGAAGCGGTTTTTGATGAGCCTTTCCTACTGCTTACCGATAAGAAAATTGCTTTGGTACAAGACCTTGTACCAGTGTTGGAGCAAGTAGCTCGTGCTGGTCGTCCTTTGGTGATTATCGCCGAAGATATTGAAAAAGAAGCTTTAGCAACCTTAGTAGTAAACCGTTTGCGCGGTGTACTCAACGTGGCTGCTGTTAAGGCTCCTGGCTTTGGCGATCGCCGCAAAGCACTGCTAGAAGACATCGCTGTTTTAACTGGTGGTCAACTAATTACCGAAGATGCTGGTCTGAAGCTAGATAACACCAAGCTGGATAGCCTGGGTAAAGCTCGCCGGATCACCATCACTAAGGACAGCACCACAATTGTTGCCGAAGGTAACGAAGTTCCTGTGAAGGCTCGTGTCGAGCAGATTCGTCGTCAAATCGAAGAAACCGAATCTTCTTACGACAAAGAGAAACTGCAAGAGCGTCTTGCTAAACTCTCCGGTGGTGTTGCTGTAGTGAAAGTGGGTGCAGCGACCGAAACGGAAATGAAAGACAAGAAACTGCGCCTAGAAGACGCTATCAACGCCACTAAAGCTGCTGTGGAAGAAGGTATTGTTCCTGGCGGTGGTACAACTCTGGCTCACCTTGCTCCTGAATTGGAAGTTTGGGCAAAGAGCAATCTTAAAGATGAAGAGTTGATTGGTGCTTTGATTGTCGTTCGCGCCTTACCTGCACCTCTGAAGCGGATTGCGGAAAACGCAGGTCAGAATGGTGCTGTGATCGCTGAACGTGTGAAAGAGAAAGAATTCAACGTTGGCTACAATGCTGCGACAAACGAATTCGTCGATTTGTTTGCTGCTGGTATTGTTGACCCTGCGAAAGTGACTCGTTCTGCTCTGCAAAACGCTGCTTCCATCGCTGGCATGGTGTTGACAACCGAATGTATTATAGTTGACAAGCCGGAGCCTAAGGATGGCGCTCCTGCTGGCGCTGGCGCTGGTGGCGGCGACTTCGATTACTAATACTTTGTAGTTACATAATTTGTGAAAATGGCTGCTTCCTGATGGAGGCGGCTATTTTTTTGTGTCAAGATTCAGGTGTTTCAAACGAGAAAACAACAAAATGGAAGATTACCAAGCCACTTTTATGCAGCGTCACCTTGATACCGAAATATTATGTAGAAAGGAATCGGAAAGAAGAGTAGCCGCTATGCACTTTGGAGGTGTAACCATTGAGTGTTTATTAAAAGCAATGATTTTTGCTACCTTAGCAAAGGGTGCAACTCAGGAATGGAAGACAGATTCTACTCATGCTGGGCATACTATTACTAATCCAGGACATAGTTACATGGAAGCATTAAAGCGGCACAATCGACTTAAATCTAGAATTGATAATTAATTATCCTGAAGTGCAAAAATGGCTTACTGAAGTGGAAAATCCAAATAGCCAAAATTTTATAAATATGCGTTATTGTGGCCTTGAGCCTGATGATGAAAGTTATAAACGCTGGTTAAAAGCTTATCGGAGTCTCAAGGGGTGGTTACAAAAGCAAGCTACTCAACTTTAAAGAGTTAGAAAATTTGGGAGAGGCGTTGTTGGATTTTTCGGAAGTTGCTGATTTAGTAGCTTGGTTAAAGCAGCAGGAACAAGCTTAATCTAAATTGTGAACGCTGACGATGAAAAACAAAGCCAAAGGTTTTTAATATTTTGATAATCTCTCTGTAGCTAAACCCAGCTAGCCGTCCCATGAATTGACTACTGACCTACAACTAAAGGATAGTTAAATTGTTCAGCTATTGGTTGTAAATAATCTAGTTCTTGATCCTGAGATTGTGCTTCTAATAACTTACGTGCTACATCACGGGCAATTTCTAAAGTTTCAGCGACTGTCCGTCCTTGAGCGACTAAACCTTGAAGTTCATCAGATGTTGCTAAATCAACGCCTTCAGGTAATTTATTAATATGGATATTCAGCAATCTTTCCATTGTTTTACGTGGTGATTACGTCTACTTTAATTTATATTCTATCGCTTTCTTAAACTATAGCGATCGCAACCTTTTTTCCTTCCATATATCAAAAGTTTTTCTTAGTATCTTGGCGTGAAATGATCATTCCTTATTCAAGTTAGTAAATCAATTGGGAATTATAATATAAGAGGTAGGGTGCATTAATTAACTCTCAATAAATATCAGGATTCACATGGCACAACCAAAATATGAAGGTTATTCCGAATGCACTCCTACCAAATTAGTCAGAGAAAAGTTTAGAGATGTGAATGTTTATGTACAAAATGCTAAATCACTCTTAACAAAGGCTACTGGTTTTATTGGTAATTATGATTTTACTCTCAATCCTTATAGGGGATGTCAATACGGTTGTAGTTATTGCTATGCTGCTGCATTTAGCCCGAATGCTCAAATGCGCCAAGATTGGGGAAAATGGGTAATTTTTAAAGAAAATGCTGCTGAGATTTTAGCGAAAGAATTAAAAAAATGGTATGAAAAAAATCCCCAGCTTCCTCCTAGTATATACATGAGTAGCGTTACTGATCCTTATCAACCACTTGAATCTAAACATCAACTGACTCGTCGATTGTTAGATGTAATGCTTGATGTAGGGATTGACGGTTATCCAACTCCAACTTTGGTGATTCAAACTCGTAGCCCAATTATTACTAGAGATATTGATTATTTACAACGATTTAAGCGATTGCGAATTAATATGAGCATTCCGACTGGCAGTGAATTAGTGAGAAAAGATTTTGAACCGCGATCGCCCAGTATTAAAGCCAGACTAAATGCTATCACTAAAATTAAACAAAGTATTGATTATTTCAAAGGTTTTCTTCCCAAAATCTCTATTACTATTACCCCTCTACTTCCTACTTTACCGACTGATGAAGCTGCTTTTATTAACAGACTAGCTCTCGCAGATAGGATTGTAATTCAAGCTTTTCATCCTAGCGATAGTCGTTCTCTTATGGCATCAACTCGCCAAGAAGCTGAAGAAATTAAGCAAAAATATGCTTGGTGGTATGAGGATGAGAAATTAAGCTATATAAAATTTAAGGAAAAGTTAGTTTCTCGGCTTCCAGGTGTACAAATTATGGAAGGCAAAGAGGGATTTGGTTATGAATAATCCTATCGTAAATTGGTGGCGAAGTCAGCAGCTAAAATTATCTTTAAAACGCGGGGATATTCGACGCGCAACGCAACTCTTGCAAGAGATTCAAAAATCAGGTGCAACATTCTCATGGTTATAAAAACTATTTAGGGATAAACTTCAACTTGAACGTTATTCCCAAGAATACAAACGACAAACAGAAACTTTAACTAAACAACTAACAGAAACATCCCAGCAAAAAGCTAATCTAATATTAATGCCAGATGAGGAATTCATTAAATATATCTATAAAGTTTTTAATTTAATCCAGCACGATGAATATAAACTGCAATCTACTGGTATTGATAAACGTATATTTGATGATTTTGAATCAACACTAGTTGAATATCTCAAAGAAGAATTTAGCAAGATTCCTGAGAAACAGTTATTTGTTAAGCTAGAAGACGCTCTTGATGATATTAATAACTTAAAAATTGGACACGACCCAGACTACCGTTTTAGTCTAACTCCTCATGTCTACTTTATGAAGTATTTTTTAGAAAATGTATATTGCGTATATTTAGCTTGGTTTCTCATTTACGAGGATACTTTACTACCAAGTAAGGTTAATATCCTTGATATTGCAGCAGGACCAGCAACAGTTGCTTATGGTTTAGCTTTATTTCTCCAAAGTAGTAGCGGTTTTTTTGATATCCCGGAAATGCACATATCGTACTACTCTTTAGAAAAACAAGATGCCTTCCAGTTTCCTGGACTTCAGTTTTGGCGACGATATATAGAGTCGCGTCTAACCACAGTGAATGCTTACTTTCGCTTTGTTACTACTGATCTTTTTACGTGGAAAAGTGAATCGAATAATCTACCCAAAGAATTTTTCGACTTTATTGTAATTTCCCACTGCTTCTTCGCAGATTCAGCTAAGAGGGTTGAAGCTAATAATACTTACAAGCAAATATTTGCCACTAGCTTAAAAAATTCAGGTTATGTTCTGCTAATTGTGCAAGATAAAAAATTATTCAAAGTTTATAATGTTCACCAAGTTGAAAATTAAGATCAGGAAAAAAATGTAGTACATAAATTCCTGGCAGAACTGGGATTAGAGTTAGTCTGGTATAAATATCTAACCTCAACAGGTTCAAGAACACCTTTGTCCGGTGCTAACTTTGCTAAGTTTGCTCAAGAGAAATTACCTAAAAAACTGTATATGACTCCAATGCTCCAACAGTATTTTGGCCAGAAGCATCAGTCAAACTATACATTAGATGATTATGTGATCCTGGCGAAAAAATAATGATAATTTGCAGGTAAAGCATCACAAAATGTATTAAATAAATATAAGGGATCTGAACTTTAATCTTGAATTTATAAATGACCTGCAACTTAGAAACAGCAGAAGGTTGGCATGGCAAACTTAATTTAGTCTATGCCGATCGCCAGGGTAAAACCCAATTAATTTACAATCACCAACAAGCGCCCCTGAAGGTGCAACGCCCATTTTATCCAGAAGGGGAAAAAGTTTGTCATAGCGTCATTTTACACACAGCTGGGGGAGTTGTGGGAGGCGATCGCTTATCCTCTAATATCCAGCTCCAACCCCAAGCCCAAGCCTTAATCACTACAGCAGCTGCAAGCAAGATATACCGCACCAATGGCTTACAAGCTAGACAAACTATCGAGATGCAAGTTGATGCTGGTGCTTGTTTAGAATGGTTGCCGCAAGAGACAATTTTATTTAACGGCGCGATTTATCGGCAAGATTTACGGGTAGAATTAGTAACCGGGGGCAGTTGGTTAGGCTGGGAAATTACCCGATTTGGTCGCAGTGCTAGAGGAGAAAAATTTTACCTTGGAGAATGGCGATCGCACACGGAAATTTGGCAGCAAGGTGTTCCCTTATGGATTGATCGGCAATGCTTACGGGGTAGCGAAGAAATTTTCCACAGTCCCCACGGCTTGGCTGGAAAACCAATCGTAGGTAGTCTAGTTTGGGTTGGTGGTGCAGTTTCAGCAGAGATTGTCGAAAAAACGCGAAATTTATGGGATGGGGAGGCAGAAGCAGGTGTTAGCAGGTTACAACATGGATTATTGTGTCGATATCGCGGTACTTCTACATCTGAGGTGAGAAACTGGTTTATTGATGTTTGGCAGATGCTGCGAGTTTCTTTCTTGAATCGTGGTAATTGTATACCAAGAGTGTGGCAGGTTTGAACGTAGACGCGTAGCGGTGAGGGGGTCGCAGTCTTGGCGGTTCCCGTCGATTGCGAACCCCCGAACCCGAAGGGCTTGCCGCAGAGGTGTGGAGAACTCAGAGGAGGAAGTACGAATGCAACTTACGCCCCAGGAAAAAGATAAGCTATTAATTTTTACTGCTGCTTTATTAGCAGAAAGACGTAAAGGAAGGGGTTTGAAACTGAATTATCCCGAAGCGATCGCTTATATTTCTGCTGCCATTTTAGAAGGTGCGAGAGATGGGCAAACTGTAGCTGAATTGATGAGTTATGGTACAACTCTATTAACGCAGAATGATGTGATGGAAGGGATACCAGAAATGGTACATGAAGTGCAGGTAGAAGCAACTTTTCCTGATGGCACAAAGTTAGTGACAGTACATAATCCAATTCGTTAATAAAAAAGAACTTAATATAGGAAAAACAGAAGAGAAGGCAAATAGAGGTAACGAGATGGTATTACCATACCGATTAACATCAGTCAAAATTCAAGATTATCGACCTTTTAGGAATTTTGAAGCACCATAAATAACAACCATTAGAAATTATTGTTGGCGCTAATGGTGCTGGAAAATCTAGTTTGTTTGAATTTCTGAGAAAATATTTAAATTGGGAAAAATAAATTATGATTCCTGGAGAAATCATTACACCAGAAGGTGAAATTGAACTGAATGTTGATCGTCAAACTGTAAAATTACAAGTGTCAAATACAGGCGATCGTCCCATACAAGTTGGTTCGCACTATCACTTTTATGAAGTCAACGCCGCCTTAAACTTTGATAGAGAACAAGCGCGAGGAATGCGCCTCGATATCCCCGCCGGAACCGCAGTTCGCTTTGAACCAGGCGACGAAAAACAAGTGACTTTAGTCCCGTTAGTTGGTAGCCGCCAAGTCTACGGCTTCAACAGCAAAGTTAACGGACATTTAGATACTTAAAATCATTAGATGCTATTCTAATTAAACTGGGTAGGGAATAAATGCTACGTACCTGCGATTGAGTTAGCAACTACCGTTGTAGCCGCAACTAAATGTTGTGCAAAAATAGCATATCCATTCGGACAACGATTTTTGATAATTGCTAAATCAATCTCAAAAGCAAGTTTCCATCGAATTTGTAGAGGGCGTTGATTGCTACTATTTTCAGAGAGATATGTTGATTGTGCGATCAGTTAATGGTTCTAAATCAACTTCGATATCAAAGAGGCTCTTGTAATGCTGAACTCTCAGTTTAGATAACATTCTACCTCAGTTTTATATCTGCCTATGTTCCCAATATCATTCTAGATTTTCGCGTTTATAAATTCGCTTTAACTACCATTAAAATTTATTTCACTACATCTACGGTTACAATAAAATTATAAATTTATGCAAAATTTCCTCTGAATATCTCTAAACTTGCTCAAAAATAATCAAAGTAACACCACCCCTACGAGTGCCATTATGCCTTACAGAATGGATCGCCGCGCCTACGCCGAAACTTATGGCCCAACAGTAGGCGATCGCATCCGACTTGCAGACACAGAATTATTTATTGAAGTTGAAGAAGATTTCACCACTTACGGCGATGAAGTGAAATTCGGCGGCGGTAAAGTTATCCGAGATGGGATGGGACAATCCCCCATTTCTAACGCCGATGGTGCTGTTGATTTAGTAATTACCAATGCCTTAATTCTCGATTGGTGGGGTATTGTCAAAGCGGATATCGGCATTAAAGATGGCAAGATTTTCAAAATTGGTAAAGCCGGAAATCCTTATATTCAAAATAATGTAGATATTATTATCGGCCCCGGAACTGAAGCGTTAGCCGGTGAAGGAATGATTCTCACTGCTGGGGGTATCGATGCCCATATTCATTTTATTTGTCCCCAACAAATTGAAGTAGCGATCGCTTCTGGCATTACCACCATGATCGGCGGCGGTACTGGTCCCGCTACAGGTACAAATGCTACTACCTGCACTCCAGGACCTTGGAACATTTACCGAATGCTGCAAGCTGCTGATGCTTTTCCCGTCAACTTAGGATTTTTGGGTAAAGGTAACGCCAGTCAACCCCAGGGACTTGTAGAACAAGTAGCCGCCGGTGCAATGGGGTTAAAACTACATGAAGACTGGGGAACCACACCCGCAGCAATTGATACCTGCCTCAGCGTTGCCGATGACTATGATGTGCAAGTAGCAATTCATACTGATACGCTGAACGAAGCCGGATTTGTGGAAGATACGATCGCTGCTTTTAAGAATCGTACCATCCATACCTACCACACCGAAGGCGCAGGCGGCGGACACGCACCAGATATTATCAAAGTTTGCAGCCAAGCCAATGTTCTGCCATCTTCCACTAACCCTACACGTCCTTACACTGTCAACACTTTAGATGAACATCTAGATATGTTGATGGTATGTCATCACCTCGATCCAGCGATCGCTGAAGATGTCGCTTTTGCCGAATCTCGCATCCGCCGAGAAACCATTGCCGCCGAAGACATTTTGCACGACTTAGGCGCATTTAGCATGATTTCTTCCGACTCCCAGGCAATGGGAAGGGTAGGCGAAGTGATAATTCGCACCTGGCAGACATCTCACAAAATGAAGGTGCAACGGGGGACTCTTAACCCACAAGGAACTGAGCAAAAAGCAGATAACTTTCGGGCAAAAAGATATGTTGCTAAATATACTATAAATCCGGCGATCGCTCACGGAATTGCTCAATATGTGGGTTCAGTGGAAGAGGGAAAATTAGCAGATTTATGTTTGTGGCGATCGGCGTTTTTTGGCGTGAAACCAGAGATAGTGATTAAAGGTGGAATGATTGCATGGTCGCAAATGGGCGATGCTAACGCCAGTATTCCCACACCGCAACCAGTGCATATGCGACCGATGTTTGGTAGTTTTGCTGGTGCCCGTCATGCCACATCATTAACTTTTGTTTCGCAAGCAGCTTTAGAGAAAGAAATTCCCAGCCAGCTAGGTTTACAAAAGGCAGCAGTTGCAGTTTCTGGGACACGCCAATTGAGTAAGCGGGATATGAAGCTGAATGATGCACTACCCCACATTGAAGTAGATCCAGAAACATATCAAGTCAGGGCAGATGGTGAGTTGCTGATTTGTGAACCGGCGACAGTTTTACCAATGGCACAGAGGTACTTTTT
>NZ_JBTYKD010000180.1:0-12811 GCF_054880495.1 Nostoc sp. | reverse complement strand
GGGAAATTACGCGCGGAGTGGAAGCAAGCATAGCTTACGCCCGCCCAGATGCCTACCAACTCACTCAAGCCTTGGGGCCTCGTGATGAAAACTCGGTTAATCCCGATGTCGGCTTTTTCGATATCAATGAAGATACCCTGCTGTTGTTGGCATCGGACGGTCTATCAGATAACGATTTGCTAGAAACCCATTGGCAGACTCACTTAAAACCCTTACTTAGTTCTGGTGTTAATTTAGAACAAGGTGTTACAGATTTAATTGATTTGGCGAACCAACACAATGGTCATGACAACATTACTGGTATACTTATTCGAGCAAAAGTACGCCCAAATCTCGAAAGTTAAAAATAAATGAGAATGGGGCATCGGGCATCGGGAAAAATAACTCCTGTACAGATGCGATTAATCGCGTCTCTCCTATGTACAGATGCGATTAATCGCGTCTCTCCTATGTACAGATGCGATTAATCGCGTCTCTCCTATGTACAGATGCGATTAATCGCGTCTCTCCTATGTACAGATGCGATTAATCGCGTCTCTCCAAACTCCCCACTCCATGTTCCTCTTATCTTTTAGGTTGTATTGTGGTTAGTCTGACCCTGTTAGAACCGCAACAGAAAACGCCCCTCCAGCAGTGGTGCTTTGAGAACTCCTCCATAATTCGGATTGGTCGAGCGGCAGATAATCACGTTGTTTTAACTGATAGTTTAGTTTCGCGGCATCATCTAGAACTCAGACAAGTCGATTTGGCTAGCAATGGCGGTGCTTGGCAGCTGATTAGTCAGGGTACAAATGGGACTTTCCTTAACGGTATCCTGGTGATTCAAAGTCCGTTACCAGATAATTCCCTTTTGCAACTAGCACAGGGAGGCCCAATACTGCAATTCCAAATTCAAGAGGTAACAGTAGTGGAAACTGGTTTGCGGCCAGATATGCAACGGACAGAAGAAAACGCCGCCGAGACATTTTACTCAGCAAAAAATCCGGCAAATTCATCCTCGACTTGCACGCACGAGGGTAACTCACCGAATAATCTATTTTGCATCCACTGCGGTCAACCTCTCTCAGTGCAACAGAGGATTCGCCATTATCAGGTGTTGCGAACTCTCGGACAAGGAGGTATGGGTACTACTTATCTCGCTAGGGATACGACTGGTGAGATTGCGGCTATACCACAACTGCTGGTGTTGAAGCAAATGAATGCTGATATGGTGAAAATTGCCAAAGCTCAAGAGTTATTTGAGCGGGAGGCCTACACTCTCAAATCCCTTAACCATCCTGGAATTCCCAAGTATTATGACTTCTTTGTAGAAGACGGAAAAAAATATTTGGCAATGGAACTAATCCACGGACAAGATTTAGAGAAACGCGTTTATACCACTGGCCCAGTTACACCAAGCCAAGCGATCGCTTGGATGATCCAAACGTGCGATATCTTAGACTATCTTCATAGCCAAAGCCCTCCACTGATTCACCGCGATATTAAACCTGCCAACTTAATGGTGCGAAGTTCAGTAAATCGCATTGTGGTGCTGGATTTTGGTGCAGTTAAAGAAATTGGCACAGCCCCCGGTACTCGAATTGGGGCAGAAGGTTATTGCGCTCCTGAACAAGAGCGAGGACAACCTTTGACTCAATCTGATTTGTATGCAATTGGGCCAACGCTGATTTTTCTGCTCACAGGAGAAAACCCGTTTAAGTATTACCGCCAACGAGGACGAAACTTCAGGTTTGATGTGGCAAAAGTTCCCACCATTAGTTCCCAATTAAGAGATGTGATTGATCGCGTTACAGAACCATTGCCACGCGATCGCTATCAAACTGCAAAAGAATTAGCTGCGGCTTTAGCTGCTTGCAAAGTTTAGGGAGTGGGCTTGCCGTGAGCGTAGCCGAATGGGACTAGGGAATATTGAATATCCCTATTCCCTATTCTCTATTCTTCATCCCAAGTTTCTACAGCTAGCAATTCACTAACTGGGTCTTGCATACTAAAGCCAAAGTCGAGCAGTTCTTGTTTCCAGTGCTGCCATTCATTACCGTAGAGCAAGGCGATTTTCCAGATGCTATCGCTTGGCTTGATAATGTTCGATTCTATGAGTGATTGCACGTTGCGCTGCAATTTCACCATTGGGTGAATCACTTTTTGAGTCATAACCTCGATTGAATTCAGATTTGGTTAGTAAATACTTAATTAAAACTGCTTACCATTCTGCAATTGTTGCCGGCCGTAGAGTGGTGTAATTTGGTAAAGCTAGTCTTAACTTTTTAACTATACCATAATAAACTCTACTAAGTTACTGGCAAATTCGGTTTTGTACGGTAATTACCACCACAAAACTCCGATTTCACCAAGCAGTCCTTAAACTTCTTGCAGAAATCAGGCAAAGGTTCAGACTGTGAAAATTCTATTTGTTGGAATCACAAAAAATATGTGTGGTTGTTGAATAACCCATAGGACAGGGGCTAGTTTAAAGTTTTTGACTGACAGGGGAATTTGTAATTGAGTAGAAGTGTGTACCGTTTATGTTTATCTAAACGTTATTTAGAATATCGCAAACATCTGGCATTAAGCAAATTAATTCTAAATCTTTATATAATTTTAATATTTTACGCCGTGTGCAACTTTCTCTCAAACCTAACCCCCAACCCCTTTCCGACAAGGGAAGAAACCTCACCCTGGTTCTGCTACGCAAAACCTGTCCCTCTCCTTAGTAAGGAGAGGGATTAGATTAAAGTCAGGACAGGGTGAGGTTTTCTTTTGGCTAATTCGATGACTTGTGTGTACACCGTAGACAAGGGAAGGGGAGCAAGAATCAAAGCCTCTTGGACTGTGGAGGAGAGGGTTGTGCTTTGAAGCATTAAGAGCGATGCCTACGGCGGTAAACTACGCATGGCAAAATTGTCGCTACAGCATGGGCTTACCATAAAGTTCTCTGGTATTCAGAGTCACCATTTGAATTTTGTGTAAAAAATTTCTAGCCAAGATGTTAGTTTCTGTTGGGCAGATGGGTATCTTCAGAACAGGAGGCTTGCTGATACCTAAGTATTTACCGCAGCAAGTATGTGGGGCATGGCTAGTTTGGAGGCAGAATACCTAATTACCCGCAAAAAGCAGATTCAGCGGCGACAAAAGATTGTCACGATAGTGTCGATGTTCTCGTTTTTTGGTTCTACGGTGTTTGCTGTAATTCCGGCAATACAACAGGCTAGTCAACCTAAGCCAGCAATTGCGTCTCCTTCTGCTGAGTCAGAATTACAGCAACAGGCGCGGGGCTACGAGCTGGTTTTACAACGGGAACCAGAAAACCAACTTGCTTTAGAGAAACTGTCTGTGGCGCGGTTGCACTTGAACGATTTTAAAGGTGCGATCGCACCTTTGGAGAAGCTGGTGAAGTTGCACCCTGAGCGGCAAGATTACAAGGTTGTATTAGAGCAAGTGAAGAAGAGAGTAGGAGAGTAAGAGCGATCGCTAGAGTAAACAGCTAAAGATAAGAATAGGAATATGAATAAAAAAATTGCCGATTCTGAACTTAACCGTTTGATTCCTCCAGAAATTAAAAACGATGAATTTTATACAGCTATTCAAAAGATTGCTAAAGAAGAAAATATTAAAACAGTTCTAGAAATTGGCTCATCTTCAGGAGAAGGAAGTACCGAAGCATTTGTAACAGGGCTTCGGGAAAACCCTAACAAGCCAACATTGTTTTGCATGGAAATTTCAAAAACTAGATTTACTGAGTTGAAAAATAATTATAAAAATGAATATTTTGTAAAATGCTATAATATGTCTTCTGTTTCTCTAAAAAAGTTTGCTGGTGAAAAGGAAATTATTGACTTTTATAATACCCATTATACTAATCTAAATCTTTATCCTCTTGAGCGTGTGCTTGGTTGGTTACGACAAGATATTGAGTATGTAAATAAGTCTGGAGTATCTGACAACGGAATTCAAAAAATTAAGAAGGAAAACAACATTGATTGTTTTGATTTAGTTTTAATTGATGGTTCAGAATTTACTGGTGAAGCTGAATTAGATGAAGTATATGGAGCAAATCTTATTTGTCTAGATGATATTACTACATTTAAAAACTATAGAAATCATCAAAGATTGCTTGCAGATCAAAACTATGTATTAATTGCTGAAAGTACTACTATTCGCAATGGTTACTCTATATTTAAGAAAATTGAGCAAGTCGATAATTATTTTTCTCTGCATGAAATATCTGAACAACTGCTAGTTAGCAAAATTGTGCGTGCGGGAATGATGGTTTTTGATATTGGAGCAAATGTTGGTGACTATTCAATCTTGTTAAGCAAATTAGTAGGAGTTTATGGTAAAGTTTATTCTTTTGAACCGACATTAAATACCTTTAATAAGCTAAAAGAACGATTAAGTAACTCAAAGTGTAATAATGTTTTTCCATTTCAACAAGCAGTTTATTCTCATAATATCCAAATCGAATTTAACGAATTTTCGGAGGAATTTTCAGTATGGAATAGTATTGGCAGACCTCAAATGCTAGACCCGCAAGGCTCTGGTCAATATGTCCCTATTGTCAATACTGAAATTGTGGAAACAATTACACTAGATTCTTTTTGTAAAAACAACGATATTCAAAAAATTGATTATTTAAAAATTGATGTTGAAGGAGCAGAAATTGATGTATTACAAGGAGCAACTGAACTATTAAGAAAAAAAGATATCTATTTTATACAGTTTGAGATATCACAAAAAATGTTGGAGGGCTTAAACCGTAATGCTCAATCTACTTTTGATATTTTGATTCAACATGGTTATGAGTGCCATCGTATAAGTCAAAATGGAGATATTGGAGAAAAAGTAATCAATTCTGATTCTTTCTATGAAAATTATATTGCTTTTCCCTGTTTACCAATTCACTTTTTTACTATCGTTCTGAATGGGCAACCATTTATCCGCTACCACATTGAGATATTCAAACAACTTCCTTTCAAATGGCATTGGCATATTGTCGAAGGTGTAGCTGAATTAAAGCACGATACTGGATGGAGTCTAAAGCAGGGTGGATATATAGACGATGAAATCCATGATAATGGTCGCAGCAATGACAGTACAACAGAATATTTAGATGAACTCGCACAGCAATATCCCGAAAATATCACAGTTTATCGTAAGCCAGAAGGTGTGTTTTGGGATGGCAAACGGGAAATGGCTAATGAGCCATTGTTGAACATCAATGAAGAATGTTTAGTATGGCAAATAGATGCAGATGAGTTATGGACAGTCGAGCATATTTTGACTGCACGACAGATGTTTATTGAGAATCCTGATAAAACTGCCGCTTTCTATTGGTGCTGGTATTTTGTAGGAGAAAAAATAATTATCAGTACTCGTAATTGTTATGCTCAAAATCCCAGACAAGAGTGGTTGCGAACCTGGAGATATAAGCCAGGATCAGTGTGGGTAGCACATGAACCACCAAGACTAGAAGAACCTCTACTAAATGGTCAATGGCGGGATGTTGCAGCAGTAAATCCTTTTCTGCATCAAGAGACTGAAAGGCATGGTTTAGTTTTCCAACATTTTGCTTACGTAACACCAGAACAATTACGCTTTAAAGAGCAATACTACGGTTATAGCAATGCTGTCTCACAGTGGAAAGCTTTACAGGAAACTACTAAGTTTCCGGTTCTGTTGCGTGAATATTTTTCGTGGCTAAGAGATGAAACAATGGTTGATACCGTCGAATCATGCGGTATAGTACCAATTGCACAACGAGAACTCAGCAACAATGGTTGGCGGTTCTTGCAACCAGATGAAGTGCAGCAACAAGTTTCACAGATTAAGAAAGCAACACCAATAATTCTGGTTGACGGGGTATTTTTCCAACTTTACCAAACTGGTATTGCGCGTGTCTGGAAATCCTTATTAGAAGAATGGGCAAATAGCACTTTTGCTAAACATATTATTGTACTTGACCGGGCTGGAACTGCTCCCAAAATTCCCGGTATTAAATATCGCAGTATTTCACATTATGACTATAACAATACCGATGCTGACCGGGAAATGCTACAGCAAGTTTGCGATGAAGAAAGCACAGATTTATTCATCTCTTCTTACTATACAACGCCGACTACAACGCCTTCTGTGTTCATGGCTTATGACATGATTCCAGAAGTTATGGGATGGGATATGAATAATCCCATGTGGCGAGAGAAGCATCATAGTATTCAACATGCATCTGCTTATATAGCAATTTCAGAACATACAGCGGGTGACTTGGCACGCTGTTTTACTGATATACCTATAGAATCTGTTACCGTAGCTCATTGCGGAGTTAGCAGTACTTTTTCACCAGGCAAATCTGAAGAGGTTAATGCTTTTAAATCAAAATATGGGATTACAAAGCCTTACTTTATTTTAGTTGGTGGTGGAACTAGCTATAAAAATAGTATTTTGTTCTTCCAAGCTCTTTCAAAACTTGCCAATAGCTACGGATTTGATATTATCTGTACAGGAAGCGGCGGTTTATTAACACCTGAATTTAGAGCTTACACATCAGGTAGTGTTGTTTATATGCTGCAACTCAGTGATGAAGAGTTGGCAATAGCTTACTCTGGTGCTGTAGCACTAGTTTATCCTTCTAAGTATGAAGGTTTTGGAATGCCTGTTATTGAAGCAATGGCTTGTGGTTGTCCAGTTATCACCTGTCCTAATGCCTCTATTCCAGAAGTAGCAGGAGATGCAGTAATATATGTGAATGATGATGATGTGGATGAACTAGCAAATGCGCTCTGTGAAGTGCAAAAGCCTAGTATTCGTTACTCTTTAATTACTGGGGGTTTAACACAGACGAAAAAATTCTTATGGTCAAAAATGGCGGAAACCGTAAGTTCTGCCTTGATTGATGCTACTCTCCTTTCTTTAAACCTCAAAGAGCTTAATTTAATTATTTTCCCAGATTGGTCGCAACCAGAAGAGTTAATCGGTTTAGAATTGCAACGAGTGATGAAGGCGATCGCCACTCATCCTAATAGTGAAAAAACTACCCTACTTATCGATACTGGTAACATTACTGGTAAAGATGCTGAACTATTTTTATCTAGTGTGGTTATGAATCTTTTGGTACAGGAAGATTTAGATGTTACCGAAAGATTAGAAATTTCTCTAGTGGAAAACTTGGCTGATATTCAGTGGTCAGCTTTGCTACCTTGCATATATGCAAGAATTGTTTTGGAATACGAAGATAAAAACGCACTGAGTCAAGCAAAAGCAGAAACTCTGACATCTTACGAAATAGAAGTTTTTAGCGAAGCACAAGCTGAACAGTTATTTTTTGCTTGAGCAATAAATTCTTTTTTGAGGGAAGATGGAAACAAGCGATCGCTTGTAATCTCCCCATTGTTACCTGTCCCGGAGAATTTATGCGCGGTCGTCACTCTGACAGCTTCCTGAAAATGCTAGGGGTGACAGATACTATAGCTGAAAAGGAAGCAGAATACATCGAAATTGCTGTTAAATTAGGACTAGACCCAGCTTGGCGACGCAGCATTGCAGAGCAAATGAGCCAAAATCACGGCCGTCTCTTTGACGATAAAGCCTGTGTTGCAGGTTTAGAAGCCTTTTATATACAAGTTGTGGAAACAAGTTCGTTATATTCCCATGACCGCAATTACCATTAACTTTAACAACATTGTCAAGTTTAGCGACGACCAATTTTACCAACTATGTCGGGATAATCCCGATATCAAATTTGAGCGCAACGCCAATGGAGAATTGATAGTAATGCCACCCACAGGAGGAGAAACTGGAAAACATAACGCCAAACTTACTGCACGATTTGTCTTGTGGAACGAACAAACACAATTGGGTGAAGTCTTCGACTCTTCCACTTGTTTTAAACTCCCTAATGGTCCCGATCGCTCTCCTGATGTTTCCTGGATCAAACTTACCAGATGGATCGCCCTTTCAGCAGAACAACGCGAAAAGTTTCCACCCATCGCCCCCGATTTTGTTTTAGAGTTAATGTCCCCATCTGATAGTTTGAGTGAAACACAAGCAAAAATGCAAGAATATATGAACGCGGGAGTAAAGCTAGGCTGGCTTATTGACCGAAAAACACGCCGTGTTGAAATTTATCGACAAGGACAACCAAAAGAAGTATTAGAGTCCCCTACAAGTTTATCTGGAGAAAATATATTACCTGGTTTTGTTTTAAACTTGCAGATTATATGGGGTTAATTAACGCAATGTGCGACTTATTCTTAAAACCCCGCTTCCATTCCTCTCTCCGAAAGGTCCAGAGGCTTTGATTCTTGCTCCCGTTCCCATGTAGGGAAGGGGTTGGGAGCATTAGTGTCAACTTAACGTAGAAGTTAGGCAAGGTATGCTTTCGAGGTTTCACCCTCACCCCCAGCCCCTCTCCCAAAATTGGGAGAGGGGAGCAAATTCTCTAGTTCCCCTTCTCCCAAAATTGGGAGAGGGGAGCAAATTCTCTAGTTCCCCTTCTCCCAACTTGGGAGAAGGGGTTAGGGGATGAGGGCAAAACGCCTTCTCAAAGCAGATTTTTTCTTAAGTTGACACCAATGGGTTGGGAGTTAGGTTTGAGAGAAAGTTGCACACGACGGCGTAAACATCCTTTAAGAAAAGAGCGCTGAAGCCCTCACTAAGAGCTTATTTCCCCTCAATATACTTCTGCCACATCTGCTCGTAAGCCTTTTCCATTTCACGGGTAAACTGCTTGCCATTCCACAACGGTGCTGTTTGCCGCGATGCTTTCAGCTTCAAAGCCACCTGCTGGCGTAAAACTTCATCCTTGCCCAAGCGCACACCCCATTCTATATACTCTTCATCAGTCCAGGCAATCCCTTCTGTTATACCCGCATTGATCATCATGGTGTAGCTATTACGCGCTGCAAACTGTTCACCAACTCGCGTCACCAAAGGGATACCCATCCACAATGTTTCTAAGGTTGTTGTCGCTCCGTTGTAGGGAAATGTATCTAATACAATATCAGCAATGCCTAAATTAGCACGATGAACTGCCTCTGAATGAACTATTGGTAAAAATCGTAACCGAGAACAATCTACACCTTCTTCTTCGGCAATTTGATAAAAGAAGCGTTTAATTGTTTCCTCCTCAGAAAGTCCTTTAATCAAAAAGTAGCTGTTAGATACTTGTTTGATAATTTGCATTTGCCACCTTGTCGTTTCTGGATGGCGTTTATATCCTCTTTGGGCGCTGAGATATACAACGGCATCCATAGGGATATCCAAGTCATCGCGGCGGAGAGTTGGTACACCTACTTCAAAACCATCTACTGCTATGTAAGTTTGAGGTAATCGCCAGATTTTCTCTGTATAGTAATTTTGGGCATCATCTGGCAGTACATAAGGATCTGCGATAAAGTAATCAATTGCAGGTAAGCCTGATGCATCCCACCCCAGCCAAGTAACTTGAATTGGGGCTGGCTTGAGTGCCATCACTTCACAAGTAACATCTAGAGTGATGCTATCAAGGTCAACTAAAATATCAATTTCATCTTGATATATCTGGTCAGCATTTTGTAGGCCATTAATACCTAATTTCCAAGCTTTTCCTGGCTGATTTAGATACCAATCTTGGAGATTATCGGTTCCTAATTTGTAGTTAATAAAATAAGTATGAATATCAAATTTATCTCGATCATGATGTTGAAATAACCAGCGAGCTAGCCAACCAACAGAATGAGTCCTTAAAGCGTAAGATATATAACCAATTTTTAATTTTTTCGGATGGTGTGTTAAAGATTGATGATGAATGATTTGATGATCATAGTTTTTTCCTTGTGATTGGCCAAGAGATTGAATATAATTATTAAAAATCTCAGCTACCTGATTATGAATAGCTCGGAAATCAGCAGGAGTATCTTTAATGTGAGGTATCGCAAAAGATGGCATAAGCAACCGTAATATTCTTACTTCTTCTAGAGGAATTCGTTCAGCTTTAATAAACTGTTGAAACACAGTTTCCAATTCTTCACAAGTTGTACATACCTCTTGCCAATATCCTCCTGCTGACATTAGACCCCTTAACAGCAAATGGAGGGCAAAAATTTTATCAGCCAAGTCTTCTGATAAGGAATAACACAACCTGGCTGTCTCTATACCTTGAGAATAATTACGAGTGTCTTGATAAAAAGCCGCTAAGTGCCGCAAAACTTCTACATTATTTGGTTCCAATCGTAAATGCAATTCTAGCAGAGATGATGCTAGTAAAGGCTGCCGGCAAGTATGACCAATTTCCATAGCAGCAGGAAGCAGTATAGAGAAGCATTGATGAGGATCAGAGAAATAAGGAAGACAAGCTTCTATTAAATTTAGATTAATTGGATGTAAGGGAACAGTATTTAAAAGTTCTTTTATAACTTGGATTAATAATTCGCTATTAATTTCTATATTTTCTTTTGCCTTTAAGCTTTCAATTAATCCCCACTCATTCAAATTCTCAATTTGTTCAAACTTTTCCAATTTGAGGGAAAGTATAAGAATTTGAAGCAAATTATTTATATAACTAGGATTAATTTCCCGCATGTGCTGGCGAATTAACCAAGCTAGAGAATATTCCGCCAGTGTTTCACGCCTTTCGGCTTCTATTTGCAAAACTTGAAATAGTTCATTTGTCCAAATTTGTAACTGTTCTTCATCTGCCTCTGTCATTGGCAGCATCCAAGTCATTTGAGCTTCTGCTTCTTGCCCTTGTAATAGCAATAGTAACCCTAAATGCCAATAATAAGAAATAGCATTTGGTTCTATTACTATTGCTTGTTCATATAGCTCCGCTGCTTGCGAATATTTTTCTTGAATGAAGTATTGTTCAGCTTGATTTTGCCAATTATATATATCAGTAATCATTGCAATTCTCTGAGAAAATTTTATGAGAAATATAATTCAATACGCTTGGGTTAAGGAGAATCGTAGGTTGGGTTGAGGAACGAAACCCAACATTTTCAGTGGTTTGTTGGGTTTCACGACCTTCAACCCAACCTACGCAGTTTATGGTTTTTGACGCTAACCCAAGCGTATTGGAATATAATTGTGAACGACTTAGATAATAGACATCTGGTGAAAATTACGCAGGCACAATTCATGAATTGTGCCTACTAAGGATTTCGGCCAACGCATAATTAATTTCTGGAGATGTCTAATGGAAATAAAGTGGATAGAAGCATCTACCCACTTGGGAAAATATCTCGTTGAGAGACAGTTTATATACTGTTTGTCCTTGGTTGGTTACTTAGACATAGGGACGTAACTGGTGGGACAAGTAAATGTTGCACCGGTGTTGCTGAATGTAGTTCCACTTGCATTTACACCACCGCTAGACATGGGGAGTGCAGCTTCACACAAAACAGCTAGGGTAGTAGCATCACTGGTAGCACCTACGTTTGCCACCTCTACACCACCAACATAGCTTTTGAGAGGCGCAGTGGTTACATTTACTGATGCTTGGTTGGTTACTACAGCAGCAGAGCCTGTAGCAGTACCGATGCTACTTGAGTAATTGTAATTTACGGTTTGTGTTAGAATACCAAGTCCTAAAGCACCAATTGAACTTGTAAATGAAGTATTTTCTAAGTAATAAGCTTGTTGAGCGCGGTTCATTGAACCTATGTAGGTTTTAGCTTCCGACTGCTTGGCTTTGTTAGCTTGGTTCAAGAAAGAAGGTAGTGCGATCGCAGATAAAATACCGATGATGATAATTACTACTAGTAATTCAATAAGTGTAAAACCCTCATCTCCCTTCTTCTTGGCGAGGATGTGTTGGAGAAACTTGGCTTTTAATTCGGTTTTCATAAGTGTTTTCCAGGGGGTAGGAAGTGCTTGGGTGTTCTAGATGTAACTTACCCAACTGCGATCGCTTTCCTATCACCCCACCTAAAAAAACTTTTGCCTATATTTATTCAAACTCAGGTGGCCACAGCTCTAATATTGCCAGTTCCCAACCTGGTAGCAAGTCTGGTAATCTGAGCGTGTCGCCATTCTGCAATATCACCGGAGTTTGGTTTATTCGATAAACCATTAGTGTTAATTTGTCAGGGTCAATCAGTATGCCGACTACAGACCCAAGTTGCAAAAATAACTGAATCTTCTCCTCAAGCGGTTTGATTCTGTCGCTTTTAGATTTAATCTCAACCATTAGGTCTGGAACCAACTCTACAAAGTCGCGCTTGGTCTTCTTCAATCGGTCAGCCCGAACAAAAGACACATCAGGGGCACGCAGGTTTCTTTTTTCCGAGTCGTCCTCTTCTATTCTAGGTAATATGAAGTCTGCGCTAGAGCCAGTCACTCGCCCTAGCTTGCGCGACATTACCCAAATATTCAAGAAGGTACTCAACCGAGTGCCAATTTCCTCTGACTCGTAATCTGATGGCCCCATAACTATGATTTTCCCCTCAACCAACTCCATCTGCCATTCTGGATGCTCGGTTTGTAGCTGCTCTAAGTCTGTAATGGTGAGGCACATAATATTACAGAAAATACTTCTATAGGAATCATATTTGATTTCTGAAAAAATCTCGGTAGTCTTGTCGTAGACCCTCTTGGCTAGAATGTTGTAAAAAAATTGTAGGTTGGGTGGAGGCTTTGCGTAACCCAACATCCTGATAATCAGTTGGGTTGCGCTCCGCTCCACCCAACCTACGTCTAAGTTGAGAACCGTAGTTTTCGCCCTCACCCTAAATCCCTCTCCCAGATCTGGGAGAGGGACTTTGAAATTCTGGCTCCCCTTCTCCCAGATTTGGGAGAGGGACTTTGAAATTCTGGCTCCCCTTCTCCCAGATTTGGGAGAAGG
>NZ_JBTYKD010000179.1:0-3520 GCF_054880495.1 Nostoc sp. | reverse complement strand
CAAATAGTCGTGTCTCTTCTTTTACTTGAAATTGAACGCCTAGCTCCCCTTGCACGTAGTTGTGGTTTTGACATTCATACTTCCAGGTGCAAGATGTGAGTAGAGTCAGTTAAGCAGTTAGAATCTGCCCGTCGCACTATTGACCGTTTTGCTGGAGGTGATGTTGCCCACGAAGAACGTAACAATGCGGAAGCACAGGCACGAGAAGCACAACGACAAATTGATCTACTCGTAGGACACAGCCAAGGCAAGAGTAATTCCCAGTTTGAATTTTATCCCTATCGTTACTTTGCTGCCGAAGGGTTTTTACCAGGGTTCAACTTCCCTCGCCTGCCAGTCCGAGCATTTATTCCGGCTGGTGAAGGTGGTGAATTTATTTCTCGCCCCCGCTCAATGGCATTACGGGAATTTGCTCCCAATAATATCCTTTACTACGAAGGTAGTAAATTCATGGTGGCCAAAACAAAAGTTCCTGTTGGCGGCATTGAAGGCGAGTATAAACGGGTGAGTGTCTGCGCTAATTGTGGGTATTACCACGACGGCGATTTTCGTGACACTTGTGAAAACTGCGGCGCAGAAATTAAACCTGATGCTCATGGCAATGTAGCCAAATTAACTCGTGTACTACCAATGGAAACTGCGATCGCTCGTCGTCGAGAACGCATTACCTGCGACGAAGAAGAAAGGCTCAAGTACGGCTACAACATCACCACACATTTCCGCTACGCTAGCCAAAAGCGGGAATCAGCTATTGTTCAAGCTGCTGATGGTACACCACTGTTCAAATTAACCTATGGAGCTACAGCTACTATTTGGCGAATTAATCGGGGGCTGAAGAAGAATAGAGAAGAACGAGGATTTAAGCTTAATCCAACAACGGGTGTATGGGGCGACCATAAAAATCCACAGACTCAACAGACACCCGACAGCTTGCATACCGAAGTGAATTTAATGGTCGATGATACTTGCAATATCTTGATTGTTGAGCCATTAAATGTTCCTGTTGAGGGCAGAGAAGCTTTTATTGCCACCCTGCAATACACCTTAGAAACTGCAATTCAAGCCGTTTACAAATTAGAAGCTGATGAACTCGACTCCGAACGATTAGGCGAAGGCAAGTATTTACTGTTCTGGGAAGCTGCTGAAGGTGGTGCAGGTGTAGTCTCTCAGCTATTAGAAAAACCAGAGGCATTTAGAAAAATTGCTGATGCAGCTTTCGACATTTGTCATTTTACACAACCTAAAGACAGTTGTATTCAAGCTTGCTATGAATGCTTGCTCTCTTACCGCAATCAATTTGACCATGCACTGATAAATCGTCACCTAATCAAACCTTGGCTTGACCTGTTACTGGAGAGTATCGTTATTACTCAAGTCAAAGGGCTTTCTCGCGATCAGCAATATCAAAAATTGCTGGAACAGGCAGACCCTAACTCTGATTTTGAGCGTGTGGTTTTGCAAGAAATTTATCAACGGGGATATAAATTACCTGATGCTGCTCAGAAATTTATTCCAGAGGCAAACTGTAAACCAGATTTTGTTTATGAGGAAGAGGCGATCGCAGTTTTTTGTGACGGTTCAGTTCATGATCGCCCCGATCAACGCAAGCAAGACAAGATCGAGAGGGATAATCTTAGGTATAACAGTGGTTACACTGTGGTAAATCTAAGCCATAATGAAAATTGGCTAACAAAGTTAAATATTTTAGGGAGTTTGTAATCCAATAATTCGTATTTATTATTCTTACCCTTTATATTTTGTCAATTAATTGGGAATAATAAATACAAAGCATAGATAATTTTCTTATTCGTAGAGGTATAAAAATTAATTTAATTTATGACAGCAGCTAATCCATTCCCAGAATGAATGTTACAAATTGCCCAAGAACAGGCAGCAAATGCTACCCAAGAAGCGCAAGAAATTCAATTAAAAGCTGATAAAGCAACACGTATCCAAAAAGTTTTGGAAAACATCGAAACAATCTAACCGCACAACAAATTTTTGACTCAGTGATTTAAACTTTTTGGACTCCAAAAAATTGTCAATGCAAGCTTTTTAAACCTTGTACCCCTATTCTCTTATTGCACTCTTTTCTCCAAAAATAGCCTGAAAAGCTTAGAATATAAGAGTTTTACAGCTATTCAGCAGACCCCACTCACCCTATGACTACCGCACCCTTAAGCTGGCAAGAACTAGAAACTCTCACGGACTATCAAATAGATACCGTTAATGGTCTCACCAACGCTAGAGCCAGGTTGCGCTTGTTTGGTCAGCCCGAATCTGATGTGCGGGTAACGCTGTACCGCGATAACCACGCCTGGTGTCCTTACTGCCAAAAAGTTTGGTTATGGCTAGAGGAAAAACAGATCCCCTACCGCATCGAAAAAGTGACAATGTTCTGCTATGGAGAGAAAGAAAGTTGGTACAAACGTAAAGTCCCATCAGGAATGCTCCCCGCGATCGAGCTAGATGGACGGATTATTAAGGAAAGCGATGACATTTTGATCGCTTTGTCAAAGGTATTTGAGCCATTGAGCCAAGGGATGGAAGACCGCACAGTACTTCCTCTACGTCAATTAGAACGACTTTTATTTGGAGCTTGGTGCGCTTGGCTCTGCTCTAGAGCAGAGAACTCTCAACAAGAACAACGCAACCGACAACAATTTATCGGAGTGGTGGCTAGGGTTGAGTCGGCTCTGGGTCGCACCCCAAGCCCTTACTTTCTATCGGAGTTCGGTATCGTCGATGTGATTTTTACGCCATATCTCGAACGGATGAATGCGAGCCTTTACTACTATAAAGGCTACTCCCTACGTTCGGAAAACCCTCGCTTGAGCGCATGGTTTGCGGCAATGGAAAGCCGACCGACCTACTGCGGTACCCAGAGCGACTTTCACACCCATGTACATGATTTGCCGCCCCAGATGGGGGGCTGTTGGGAAAACGGCGAAACCCAGATGCTTCTTAATAAAGCGCGGGTGGATAACGGTCCCTGGTTTGGGCTACCAGATGTTACTTATCCAGAACCGGAAAACTCACGCATGGAAGCTCTTCAACGAACTATCGAACACCGCATCAATATTATCCGAGTCAACCCCAAAGATGATAAATTGTTTGATCAAGCGCTACGTTGTGCTTTAACACACATGATGACAGGTGAAGACTGTGTACCTCCATCGGGATCTGATGTCGCTCTCCGATATTTGCGCGATCGGATTAATGTACCGCGAGACATGTCCATCTACGCAGCCAAGCGATTGAGGGAATCCCTGGAGAAAACCGCAGCCCTTGCGGGTGATGGACAGCCAGACCCCATTCCCACTAAGCATCGACGAGATCAAGACCCGTCTAACTTTGTCATCAAGTAGGATTACCGCACTCATCCTGGCATAAAGCGCAACTCTAACAGTGAACAGTTATCTTGGTATGAACTACCTCTAGCTAGCTTCGCTTGAGCTAGAGGTTTCTACATCCTCTAGCCTGTCTTTAGCGAAATTACTTTGAGATTTTTGACGCTTCA
>NZ_JBTYKD010000178.1:0-24710 GCF_054880495.1 Nostoc sp. | reverse complement strand
AATATTTCTGGATATAAACCGCCGATGAACGCCGATCATAAACCAAACTATACAATTTTAGAAGTTCAAGAACTTAATGTTAATTACGGCGGTATCCAAGCTCTGAAAAAGATTAATTTAATTATTCAAAAAGGCGAGGTAGTTACTCTAATTGGTGCTAATGGTGCTGGTAAAACTACCACACTCCGCGCCATATCTAAAATAGTTAATCCTCAGAGTGGCGTGATTATTTATAATGGACATAATATTACCCGCCGCCAAGCTCACGAGGTTGTAAAACTTGGTATCGCCCATTGTCCTGAAGGGCGCAGAGTATTAGCGCGGCAAACAGTATTTGATAATTTACTTTTGGGTGCTTATATTCGCTCCAATCAAGCCGAGATAAAAGCAGATGTTCAGCATCAATTTGAGCTATTTCCGCGTTTGTTACAAAGACGCAATCAACTAGCAGGAACCCTCAGTGGTGGTGAACAACAAATGTTAGCGATCGCTCGGGCTGTAATGAGTAAACCACAACTGTTACTTTTAGATGAGCCTAGCTTAGGTTTAGCACCTGCGATCGTCCGCGAAATCTTCTCGATTATTCAAAATCTCCGTGCTACAGGCGTGACTATTCTGTTAGTTGAACAAAACGCTAATCTAGCGCTACAAATTGCCGATCGCGGTTATGTTTTGGAAGCTGGTTCTATTACCTTAACAGGTACAGCATCAGAATTAATTAGTGATGAACGAGTTAGAAAAGCTTATTTAGGGTGATTAATTAAATTAAACCTTGGGAGGTACAAACACATGGTAAAATCACCAACGAAACCCCTAGCTTTAGAAGAGTTTTTGAAACTACCAGAAACAAAGCCTAGTTCAGAATATATCAACGGTCAAATTATTGAAAAGCCAATGCCACAGGGAAAACATAGTAAATTACAAGGTAAGTTAGTCACAGGTATAAATGAGGTGGTTGAGAGTCGAAAAATTGCCCTGGCTTTCCCAGAATTGCGATGTACTTTTGGTGGGCGTTCAATTGTCCCTGATGTAGCTGTCTTTGCTTGGGAGCGAATTCCCTTAGATGAACGTGGAGATGTGGCGAACGTCTTTAATACTTATCCAGACTGGACAATTGAGATTCTTTCACCAGATCAAAGTCAGACTAAAGTAACCGGAAATATCTTACATTGTCTAAAGCATGGTAGTCGTTTAGGTTGGTTAATTGATCCAGGCGATCGCTCTGTTTTAGTTTATCCACCAAAGCAGCAACCAGAACTTTTACAAGAAGAACAAGAAATATTACCAGTTCCCGATTTAGTTAGTAATCTTCAATTAACTGTAGGACAACTATTTGGATGGTTAAAGTTATAGTTTTTCCTAACATCATAGCCCCCTGCTCGCTTGCAAGGAGGGCGTTGGGGGTGGGGTTCAGTACCTACTTAACTGAGAACCGCTATATAAGCAAAGTATCGCTATCACAATCCTAAACATTTCAGCAGATTACTATAGTCGATATTGCTTTAGAAACTTGGCTAAAAAGGCTTTAAGTAAAACTACACTGACGCCACTGATAAGTTTTCCAAATAACTTATATTATTACAAATTATTACGATTTTGTCATATATTAATATTTGCAGGCCTCCTTGCAGATGCCTATATTTGTTTAGCGGCGAATTCTATTCACCAGAATAATTAAACCCATGAGTCAAATAGTCTGGATAGCAAGACACGCTAACCGCCTCGACTTCGTAAACCCTGATTGGTTTCTCACCGCCGAACGACGCTACGATCCACCCTTGTCTGACGATGGTAGGGTGCAGGCACAACAGTTAGCTAAAAGATTGAAAAGAGAGAATATTGCCCATATTTTTGCTTCTCCCTTCCTGCGAACCGTACAAACAGCAAACGCAGTTGCAGAAGTTCTCAACTTACCGATTAAATTGGAAATCGGCTTGAGTGAATGGCTAAACCCAGCTTGGATGACAGAAGAACCCGAAAGACTCTCAACTCCAGCATTAGCGCAGTTATTCCCCAGAATTGACACCAGCTATACTTCACGTATCGCCGCCAAATATCCTGAAACTCACGAAAAAGTCCGAGAACGTTCTGGGCAAACTGCTAGATGTCTAGCTACTGAGTTCATCCCAGAAGATATCCTGCTAGTAGCGCATGGTGCATCTGTGTTGGGTGCAGCAATGGGGCTAGTGGGAGAAATTGCCAAAATAGAAGTTAAAGCTTCTTTATGTTCGCTGGTAAAAGTGGTACGCGAGGAACCAGAATGGTTATTAGAACTAAAGGGAGATACTTCCCATTTAACCCACATTGAAGAAGTTATTCGATTTGCTTAAATCTCTAATCGAGATTTTAAATCATGGATTTCGCTATGTTGGGTATATTCTACAAAAAAAGTAATTAATTCACGAATAAGTTCTATGACGTTGTTACTTGCAGGAGACATCGGCGGTACGAAAACTATTCTGCAATTGGTTGAAACATCAGATTCAACCAGTTTACATACTATTTATCAGGAAAGTTTCCAGAGTGGCGATTTTCCTGATTTAGTACCGATAGTGCAGGAGTTTTTGGTTAAAGCTAATAGACCAATACCACAAAAAGCTTGTTTTGCGATCGCAGGTCCGGTTGTCCAAAATACTGCCAAGCTAACCAATTTGGCTTGGTTTTTGGATACCGAACGTCTAGAACAAGAATTGGGTATTCCGCACGTTTCTTTGATTAACGACTTCGCCGCCGTTGGTTATGGCATTTTAGGGTTACAAAAACAAGACTTGCTGACGTTGCAAGTTGGCAAATCTCAACCCGAAGCCCCCATTGGAATTATTGGCGCCGGTACTGGCTTAGGACAAGGATTTTTAATTAAGCAAGGACAGCACTATCAAGTCTTTCCCTCAGAAGGTGGACACGCTGATTTTGCTCCCCGGACCGAGTTAGAATTTCAATTGTTGAAACACCTGCTGGATAAACATGATATTCAGCGCGTTTCTGTAGAACGGGTAGTTTCTGGACTGGGAATTGTGGCAATTTATCAATTTTTGCGCGATCGCAAATTTGCTACCGAATCACCAGATATTGCCCAAATCGTTAGAACTTGGGAACAAGAAGCGGGACAGGAAGAGAAAAGTGTCGATCCCGGTGCTGCTATTGGTACAGCCGCACTCCAAAAATGCGATCGCCTTTGTGAACAAACTTTGCAATTATTTATAGACGCTTATGGTGCAGAAGCCGGCAATCTCGCCCTTAAACTGCTACCTTACGGTGGCTTATACATTGCTGGTGGAATTGCGCCCAAAATCCTGCCCTTAATCCAAAATAGTGGTTTCTTATTAAATTTCACCCAAAAAGGTAGGATGCGCCGCCTCCTCGAAGAGATCCCCGTGTATATTATCCTCAACTCGCAAGTGGGGCTAATTGGTGCTGCTTTATGTGCTGCTAGGTTATAACAGCTAGCATCATCAGTGAGATCAGCATCTCAAAAGGCAAAAAATATGACAATTAAAAGTCTGTTGCCATTAATCGCCGCTACCTTCGTCTGTGGTGGATCTGTTCTAGTGGAAGCGCGTCAACCTAAACCTCCAACGGCTGTTGTCAAACCAACAGTTTCTCAACCCGCGCAGCCAAAATGGAAATTATTCACCGCCCCAGATGGACGCTTTAGTATTTTGATGCCGGGAAACCCCAACAGAAATACCCAATACCAAAAAACTTACATGGGGAAAATTACCTTAAAAATATTTGTCGCTCAACCACCAAAACAGCAAGTAGCGTATGTAGTTGCTTACAATGATTTTCCTTATAGTTACGGTGAAATGGCTGATCCCCAAGCTGTACTTAATAATGCACGGGATATGGCTTTAAAGACTACGAAAAGTCATTTAATTAGTCAAGAAAATATTCGTAGTTCCAATAATCATCCTGGCAAAGAAATTGAGTACATCAATTCTGGAGGGAAAATCACTAGAAGTAGAATGTATGTTGCTGAAGGACGATTGTATCAAGTAATGGCAATAACTACAAAAAAACAGCAGAAGACATTAGCTAAAACCATTACTGGGTATTTAAATTCCTTTCATGTAGTTTTGAAAAAGTGAAATAATTAAAACCTTTACTATATTAGCCTTGCAATCAATTGCAAGGCTAATAAGTAAGTAAGTAGGTCAAATTAAATATAAAATCTCACCCTGCCTCCGGCTTCCTTCTCCGAACTCACGGAGAGGGATTGAGGGTGAGGTTTGATCTTATGTTTAATTACGCCTACCTACTTAGGCACAAATAATTGAAGATATTACAGCTATTTTCAGGTAAATAGACCACGTGGTAGGGGCACAGCATTGCTGTGCCCCTACAACAGATGTAGTTCAGCCAGCGACTCAAGTCTCTTTTCTTACTTTTGCAAAAGGTTGATTGTAGGATGTGTTATGGCTTCTCCAATGCACCGCAAACCGGATAAAGAATTTTGGATTGTCGCTAACAAGATTTTTCCATTGACTCCCCACTCCCCATTCCCCACTTCTGCTGTATTTTAATTATTTAATTTCTTTAGCTCATTATCATACAACTTATACGCTACTCAACCGCTTGCTCAAACATGATTTCTACCACTAGAATGTCATACTAAAAATAATTAGCAAATTACACACAACCAAGTGAAATAAATAGCTGATATTTGATACCGCCGTTACCTCTTAGGCTTTGAAAATGAAACATTTATTAACGAGTCAAAAGAATTTGATTACTGGTGGCAGCCTAGGTCATATATCTACAGAAATCAGTCAATCTATGAAGGCAAAATATACTTGTCTTTGCTGTTCAAATGCTTTACTCCGTCACGTCCATTCGGGAGTAGTTTACTGGCGTTGTAGCTACTGCTATCAGGAAATGCTAGTTGAGAAAACGATACGAGTAAAAATGAAGAATGTCTCTATATCGGATCATCCTCTAATTTGTGATCTAAAATTCGTCGTCTTGCCTAATTAATCATTGGTATCCCTCATGAATTTATTTGAATCTAATCAGTCAGAGTTTGCCTGGTGGGTAGAAATTAACACCATTGTTCCGCACTGTACTTATTACTTTGGGCCTTTTGATAGTGAAAAAGAGGCACAACTTTCTAGAAGTGGCTACGTCGAAGACTTATATCAGGAAGGAGCCAGAGACATCATTGCACTAGTCAAAGAATGTCAGCCTGATGTCCTAACAATTTTTCCGGAGGAAGCACAAGTCCAAATATTTAGTTTTTGAAGCCTGTCTTGGAGATATTTTGCTAAAAGGGGTTTTTCGATAATAGACATCTTCAGAAATTAATTATGCGTTACCCGAAATCCTTGGTAGGCACAATTCATCTAGACGCATACTCATAGATCGAAGCAAGCTACGCAAAGCGCGTTGCCCTGAGCTTGCTTGCCGTACTCAGCAGGAGTTGCAAGCTACGCGCAGCGTCTGGTAGAGAAGCGGCTACTCTCCGAGTTCTCCAACGGACTACCCGCACGGTATTTTCCCTACCTCACTATGTATAATATAACAATTTTGACGTATAATTTCTACTGCTTATACAACTATAATTTTTGAGCAAGTAAGTATTCATAACTAAGCTCTCTCTCAATCTTTACTTAACCATTACAGAGCAAAGCTTGAGATGTATAAGATCAACGTATAACGTTTGAGTTGGTTACAAAGATTTAACAAAAGGAGAGTATACTTTGGGATTTTGTATAAGATTAATCGAGTATAATGGTGATATCACATAAAAAGTGATGAAATTTCAGATATTTAACAAAAGTTAAAGTTCATGATTTGAGGAGCAGGGTTTTTGTCCTATGGTCAAGCGATCGCTCCAGATATCACTCACTGGCATTCAAGAGGCGAAAAGAGCATTTGCTCGTAAGGGCTGGACACAAGACAATCTGGCAACAGAAGTTAACCTCAAGACTAGACAACCAATTTGGCGGTTTTTCAGTGGCCGTCCGGTTGAGCGTCATACCTTTATTGAAATTTGTTCGGTGTTGTCCCTGAATTGGCGGGAGATTGCTACCAATCCTCCGGCAGAATTCGGTGAAGGAGAGGAATTCATTCAACCGTCTGTCCTAGAGATTGATGCCTTAGTGCAAAAAGTGCGATCGCAGCGCTTCGACAAAATTCAAGATCAGTGTGGTATTTTGCAGTTATTGGATATCAACCGTCCAGTTGCGATCGATAACATATATATAGATGTGAATATTTTGGAGTCAATTGCCAGTCAACAGTACTTAGAAATCACTGAGCTGCAAAACATTGATCCCAAAGAATTTGACCGTTTTGGCTTAGGTGAGGCTGACCAGAACCACGTACCTGGTACACAGGCAGTTGAAAAATGCTCCAAGCTTAGGGTGCTAGGCAAACCAGGAATAGGTAAAACAACTTTTTTGCAATATCTCGCCATTCAGTGTAACCAAGGCGCATTTGCGGCAAATCAAGTTCCGATCTTCATCACACTGAGAAATTTTGCCGAAGAGTCTAAATTCACCAACGAGTTCAGCCTATTAAAGTACATTCGCCAGGAGTTTCACACATCTAGAATTTCCGATCCCTCAGTCATCGAAACCTTGCTTAATGCAGGCAGAGTGTTACTGTTGCTTGATGGCATGGATGAAGTTCTTAACCAACAAAGCAATGCTGTCTTAAACGAAATTCGCAAATTTTCAGAGAAGTATCACAAAAATCAGTTTGTGGCCACCTGTCGAACAGCAGTTCAAAAGCTCAGACTCCGAGGTTTTACCGATGTTGAGATTGCCCCATTTACCTTAGAACAAATCCGAGCCTTCGCTCAAAAATGGTTTGTGGCCTTTCCCAAGACCAACACTCAAGATAGTCTGGCGCAGTCGATTCAGTTTATTCAAAAGTTGGAGTTAGATGAAAACTGGGAATTTCGCCAACTCGTCGTCACACCCCTATTTCTGCATCTTGCCTGCTGGGTGTTTCACGGTCAAGAAAAATTCCCGACTAAGCGGACTGACTTTTATAAACAAGGTCTAGACCTAGTGTTGGGTAAATGGGACGAAGCCAGAGGCATTGAACGGGATGACGTTTACCGAGGGTTTTTATTACCACAAAAGCTCAAATTATTGAGTCAGATTGCAGCAGCGACATTTGAGCAAGGGCAGTACTTTTTTGAGCAACGCATTGTTGAGCAATATATTGGTGAGTATATTCAGAATCTAACCGACACACCAATGGATGCAGAGGAACTGCAAATAGAAAGCGAAGCGGCGCTGAAGGCAATCGAGGCTCAACATGGGCTACTGGCAGAACGGGCGCGAGGAATTTTCTCCTTCTCCTATCTGGCGTTTCAAGAATATTTAACTGCGAGAAAAATCGTTGCCAGCCATAACCTACAGGCATTTGAGCAAGCGCTGGGAGGTCTGGTCAGTCATATCACTGACCCGCACTGGCGCGAAATCTTCTTGTTAACGGCTACCATGCTTCGGAGTGCAGACGGGCTGGTACTGTTGATGAAGCAACAGATTGATACACTGGTTGCCCAAGATCCTTATTTACAAGAATTTTTGACGTGGGCTAGCCAAAAATCTCGCACGATTCCCATCCAAACAAAAGATGCCACAGTTCGAGCATTTTACCTTGCCTTGAGTCGGACTCCTCATATAGCTTCTCACTTTGCCCTAGCCAGCAGCCTTGACCAGGGGATGTTTCTGGATGTAGCATTAGATGACCTGCTGCTGGAGTGTGCAATTGATGGGAACCAGGACTTTGCCCACATCCACGCCTGTGGAGAAGCTCTCTCGAACATTCTGGGCATTGTTTTGGATGTCGGACTCCATAAATCTCTGCAAAAACTCTCTGACGAATTGCCAAATTCTCGTCAAAGTCAAGAACGGTTTGGGCTATGGGGGCAGACGAACTATTCAGCTTGGGCTGAACAGTTAAAGATGACGGTGATTAATTATCGCAATATTAACCACGAGTGGCAGTTTAGTCCTGAGCAACAGCAAGTGCTGCAACGTTACTATGATGCCAATCAGTTACTACTCGATTGCCTGCATAGCAATTCTGAAGTCACGGCTGCTATCAGAGAGGAAATTGAAGCCACCTTATTGCTGCCTCAGAAGGAACTTGAGGACAGAGAATGGCAATAGTTAATGTTAGGTGAACTACTCAGACTTGCTTAAGGCTTCCGGAACTCGTTAACCCTTTACAGCTATCTGAACCATAGATTTTCGTAACTTAAAAAGTTTTGTGTCGTAATTAATCAATTCATTTAGGAAATCAAACAACACCCGTTCATAGTACAAGAACAGAACCTGGTAATTTTAACCATTAAGTCGTTCTCTGCTACTTTTTATTTAACGTATCCGGTCGTCTCGTCCCCTTAAGACGATAGATTTTTCGCCTCACTTTGCACTTCAAGCCCTAATTGCAGGTCTTATTATGAATTTAATCAATGACTTTTGCTTGACAGTTGGGATACTCAAAGGTGTACAAGTCCTCGTTGTAGACAACGATCGCGATAGTAGAGATTTGTACGCATTTTTACTCAAAGACTTGGGCGCAAATGTGATTACGGCTGGTTCGGTAAAAGAAGCTTTAGAAATCCTGAGTTCTTTCACGCCGAACATCCTAGTCTGTGAAATTAGGTTCTTAGGTGAAAGTATTTATACATTGATAAATACATTGAGTGCTATGGAAGCAGACAATGGAAATCATATCCCAATCATGGTGACTTCAACATCTACCACAGGTACTCATGACCAAATTCCAGACGTAGAGTTTGCAGAATATTTACTTAAACCATTAGACATTGACAAATTTGTTTCGATAATTAGGAATCAAGTACAGTCAGATGTTGTGGAAAAATGTTTTCCCGAACTACTAGTTTTACACTAGTTGATAACGAAATATTTATTCTTGAAAAACAACTCGCAGTTTACAAACAACAAAAACGCGAGTTAATCCAACAGCTATTAACAGGTAAAAAACGAGTCAAACTAGAATAGAGGGCTTGGATCTTCTACCTACTCACTAAAATCGCATTTTTGCGATAAAATTAATAGTATGCGTACTAACCTTTCACTTTAATAATGATACAAATACGTTGGTAGGGGCACAGAAAAAGCTCATTGGTGTCAACTTAACGTAGAAGTTAGGCAAGGCATGCTTTCGAGGTTTCACCCTCACAAGAACAGCCCCTCTCCCAATTTTGGGAGAGGGGAGCAAATTCTCTAGTTCCCCGAATCCCAACTTGGGATTCGGGGTTAGGGGATGAGGGCAAAACGCCTTCTCAAAGCAGATTTTTTCTGAAGTTGACACCAATGAGCATTGCTCTGCCCCTACGAGAAATCTATATGTATCAGGGTTTGTGTGAAATGGTATAACCTGCTCCCATAGGATGCCAGAAACACGGATTATTTTATTTCAGGATGATAGAGGATAACCAAGTTCCAGATCAAGAAATTGATTTAGCATTAACATACAAAAATTTATTCATCCTAAATTCAGAACTTCATACTTATATCGAACCAGAGGAACAAATAGATGAAGAAAACTAGTGATGCACTGAAAATCATTAAAAGAATGATCAAAGAAGATCCAGAATTACAAGAGATGGTTAGAGAATCATCTGTAAATGCTCAAGTATCTCAAATCATCTACGATGCACGTAAACAAGCGGGCTAACCCAGCAGCAACTAGCTGATTTAGTCGGTACTACCCAGTCAGTCATTGCTCGATTGGAAGATGCTGACTATGAGGGACATTCTTTGTCTATATTGGCTCCGATTGCAGCAGCTTTAAATCAAAAAGTATAAATTAAAATGTCACCTAAAGAAGTTGCTTAAAACCCATCAACAATTTGTTTTAAATAGCTAGCCCTACTTTAAATTTATCATTCAGCAGAATTTTCAACCTCTCCCAGGTTTGATCAGTTAGTTTCGCTCTGAATATATTAATAATTATGATTAATATGAGAATTGCTATAGTAAGGATGCAGTTAAAGCTTTACTGTCAGGTTAGTGCTGGAAAAGAAAACTTGTATGATCGTTGTTAAAGTTCTCCTTTAGTTATATTATGAGCGAATTACAGATCCAACTAGTAACTGATACCTGGATAGCAGTAACTTGGGATGAATATATCCAAATAATTGAAAATACTGCCTATGAAAAAGCCAAGGGTTACTACCACAATGGACAGATGAGGATTGAAATCTACGCACTCGGCCATGACCACGCCTGCGACAACACAATTATTGCCTTTGCTGTTAACCTTTTTTGCACAATCAAAGGCATCCTCGCCAAAGGCTTAACTAACTGTACTTACCGGAAAACCGGCTTTAATGAAGCTCAACCGGATGTGTCTTACTATATTGGCGAGAATGCTGATGTTATTCCTTATGGAACTTCAATCATTAATCTAGATATATATCCACATTGGCGAGAATGCTGATGTTATTCCTTATGGAACTTCAATCATTAATCTAGATATATATCCACCACCAGATTTAGTTATTGAAGTTGCTAATACTTCACTTGCTGATGATCAAGGCAAAAAACGACTTTTGTACGAAGATTTAGGAGTGAAAGAATACTGGATTTTAAATGTCCAGAATGTGCAAGTTATGGCTTTTGCTATTGAAAACCAAGGTAGTAGGCGGATTACAGAATCTCAGGTATTACCAGGATTAACAATTTCTTTATTAAACGATGCATTACGGCGAACTCGTCAAATAAATCAAAGTCAAGTTGGTGCTTGGTTATTAACCCAATTTCAGCAATGATTACTTAAAGTATTCTCAATAAGCGTAGGGTAGCTATAGGAATTGTAATTTGTTTTTGAAAAAATCTAAGTAGTCTTGTCGGGTATGCGGGGAGCATCTCACTTTCCTAAAAAGCCTGATAAAACCTCACCCCAACCCTCTCCTTATTAAGGAGAGGGAGCAAGAATGTTGTTTCTCATCTGGTATATTTGCTTTCACTGAGATGCTCCCGCGTATGCGTTTCATGGTTACTGAGCTTGCCGTTGGCGCAGCCTCTCGTAGAGAAGTATTGATTGGGAATCAGTGGTTTATTTTCGCCATGTTCTACTAGTTGTTATAAGTAGGCAAACTCCCCCCACGTTATACTAGTGGTTAAAGTCACCCATTTAGGTGAAGACATACAGCTATGTAATGCATATTATTAAGGAAGATTAAGCAACTATGAAGCTAATTATGCCTCTAGTTGTGAATTTACTTATAAATATTTAATCCAAAAGTTTGAAAAAACCCTATTCCTGCAATGCCCTCTAACTGAGGACTACTCGCATAAAACAAGATTCATAGGCTTCTAGATATGGCTACGCACATAGAATTTCCAGTTATAGGCAAAGTTAAGTATCCATTACGCTGGCTGATGGGGCTGATGGCAGGGAGTACCTTGGTTGTTGGTACAGTCACAGCCTATACCCTGGTAAATCAAGGGAGAAAAGAAGATATTACTCAATTAACTGTGCCAGTGGCAGCGCAAAATGTTACTTTGCGGATTACAGCTAGTGGCAAAGTCGTGCCAGTTAAGAGCGTAAATATTAGCCCGAAGAACCCCGGAGTGCTATCGCAATTATATGTGGAACAAGGCGATCGCATTCGACAAGGGCAAATTCTCGCGCGTATGGATAGTGCCAGCATTGAAGCCCAAAGCAGCCAGTACCGTGCTAACTTAGCCCAAAGTCAAGCCCAACTAGCCGAAGCTGTTGCTGGTAGTCGTCCTCAAGAAATAGCTCAAGCTAGGGCGCGGTTAGCACAAGCTCAAGCCCAGTTTGCCGCCGCGCGGGCTGGTAATCGTCCCCAAGAGGTTGCTCAATCTCAATCCCAAGTGGATGCGGCTCAAGCAAAGGTGAATTACAACACTCAACAGGTAAAGCGTTATCAATACCTATACGAACAGGGAGCCGAGAAAAAACAATTATTCGATCAAGCTATCAGTGAAGACAAAAGTGGTAGAGCCAATTTAGAAGAAGCTAAAAAACGATTTTCGTTAGTCGAAAGTGGCACTCGGACTGAGGAAATCGAGCAACGCCAAGCTGCTGTCAATGAAGCACGCGCAGCATTAGTTCTGTTGGAAGATGGCACCCGTTCTGAAGAAATTGTCCAGCGTCAAGCAGCTGTTGCTGCTGCTGAGGCTCAATTGAAGGGTGTGCAAGTGCAGTTGGAAGATACAATTATTCGCGCTCCTCTTTCGGGAATTGTCACGCAAAAGTATGCCGAACCAGGGGCGTTTGTCACACCCACAACTTCTGCTTCTAGCAGTGCGTCGGCAACTTCCAGTTCAATTGTCGCTGTCGCACGCGGTTTAGAAATATTAGCTCAAGTTCCTGAAGCCGATCTTGGCAGAATCAAACAGGGACAGCAGGTGGAAATTGTCGCCGATGCCTATCCCGATCAAGTTTTTAAAGGTCATGTGCGCCTGATTGCTCCAGAAGCTGTGGTGGAACAAGGTGTGACATCCTTCCAGGTGCGGGTTGCTCTCGATACTGGCACAGATAAACTGCGTTCTGGCTTAAATGTGGATCTGACTTTTTTAGGCGATCGCGTCAATAATGCCTTAGTATTACCAACGGTGTCAATCGTCACCGAAAAGGGTAAAACTGGCGTACTTGTACCAGATGCAAACAATAAACCCCAATTCCGCGAAATTACAGTTGGGGCGCAAATCCAAGAGCAAACTCAGATTTTAGAAGGAGTTAAAGAAGGCGATCGCATTTTTGTTAATCCACCCAAAGACTACAAAATCGAGAAGGCAAAAGAGCAACAGAAAAAATGAACCCAAATTGCATAGGTAGTATTGTTTGAGATTCCCCCGGAACAGGCTTTTAATCTAAAATCTAAAATCCAAAATCCAAAATTGGCATGAACTTTTTAGAAAGTGTCCAAATGGCGGGTAAAACCCTGCTGTCAAATAAGCTGCGTAGTGCCCTCACCATGCTGGGTATAGTTATTGGTAACGCTTCAGTAATTGCCATGATTGGCATTGGCGAAAGTGGGCAAAAGTATGTGAATAAACAGCTGGAGTCATTAGGGCCAAATGTGCTGTTTGTGATTCCAGGTAATCGAGAAACTCAGCGTATCTCCTTTGAAGTACCAAAAACTCTGGTGTTGCAAGATGCCAATGCGATCGCCTCTCAGGTACCAACAGTAGTAGGAGTTGCGCCAGAATTAAACAGAAGACAGGTAATTACATACCGCAACAGAAACACCGATGTTAATATCATTGGCACAGCTCCCAGTTTTCTGTCGGTGCGGGATTTTGAAACTGCTAAAGGCAGGTTTTTCTCTGAGGTAGATATCAAGCGAAGCAACCAAGTTGTTGTGCTAGGTGCAAACTTGGCAGAAAAACTATTCGGTAATAGTAACGCTGTCGGTCAGCAATTGCGAATCGGAAATACTAGCTTTCAAGTGATTGGGACGTTAACAGCCAAAGGTTCCAGCGTGGGAGCAGATTATGATGAAGCTGCCTTAATACCGATTACGACTTCCGCAAACCGACTTGTGGGAAAGAATTCTCCCTATGGTATCGCCTTAGATTATCTCGTCGCTGCCGCTCGTGATTCAGACAGTGTGGATGCAGCAGAATTTCAAATTACTAATTTGTTGCGTCTACGGCACAAAATTAATGGTGAAGATGACTTTACTCTTCGCTCTCAAAAGGATGCTTTGCAAACTGTGGGTCAAATTACAGGCGCATTGACAACTATGCTAGCAGCGATCGCCGGCATATCGTTGTTTGTCGGTGGCATTGGCATCATGAATATTATGCTAGTCTCCGTCACCGAACGCACCCAAGAAATCGGATTGAGGAAAGCGATCGGGGCAACTGAGCAAGATATTTTGCTACAGTTCATCATTGAGGCAGTAATAGTTTCTGCCGCTGGTGGCTTAGTTGGGACTGCGGTTGGTATCAGTGGCATTCTATTAGTGGGAGCCTTGACTCCTTTAGAAGCGAGTCTTTCTCCAACGGCGATTATTATGGCAGTTGGTGTCTCTGCTGGTATTGGTTTATTCTTTGGTGTTGTTCCTGCACGTCGTGCTGCTAAACTTGACCCGATTGTGGCTCTTAGAAGTGCTTAGTCATGGGAATGGCATTGGTGTCAACTTAACGTAGAAGTTAGCCTTGGCAAGCTTTCGAGGTTTGACCCTCACAAGAACAGCCCCTCTCCCAATTTTGAGAGAGGGGAGCAAATTTTCTAGTTCCCCTTCTCCCAAGTTGGGAGAAGGGGTTAGGGGATGAGGGCAAAACGTCCTCTCAAAGCAGATTTTTTCTGAAGTTGACACCAATGAGCTTTTTCTGTGCCCCTACGAGAAATCTATATGTATCAGGGTTTGTGTGAAATGGTATTACCTGCGGGTAGTAGCAAGCCAAGACGGATCTGCCTATTAGAGTCAGCTTTCGAGTACATATAATACCTCTTTTTGACAAGCCTGATTATGTCTAGATATTTATTTAGTTACACTAATAATTAGGTATACATATTCTCAAAAAGACTGTATAATTTTTAAAATACGTTAAAACGACCGATAAACAGTAATATGTCATCTAAGTGACGTAGATACCTACCAGTCAATTATTTAACTGGACTAATTAACACATCTGTCTTATTGCTTGAGTTGGAGTTGTGCAATCTAAAATAGTCTGCATTCACGATAATTACAAGGAAAAGATTTCATGAGCAACATACAACTGTACTTCGCCAAAGCCTCTACCTTCTCTCAACGGACTCGTGTAGTCTTACTGGAAAAAGGCATTGACTTCACCCCGATAGAAATTGACTTACAAAATAAACCAGATGGGTACACGCAGATTTCGCGCTATGGCAAAGTTCCAGCTATCAAACATGGGGATGTTGAAATTTACGAGTCCGCCATTATCAATGAATATCTAGATGAGGTTTTTCCAGAACCACCTTTATTACCCCGCGATCGCGCAGCTAAAGCGATCGCTCGCATCTGGATAGACTACGCCAATACTCGCTTTGTCCCAGCTTTTAACAAATTTCTGCGCGGTAAAGATAGCCAAGAACAAGAACAAGGAAGAAAAGAGTTCACAGAAGCACTTCTATATATTGAACAAGAAGGATTAGGCAAAGGTGATTACTTATTAGGAGATCAGTTTAGCCTAGTTGATATCAGCTTCTATCCTTGGTTTGAACGTTTACCACTCTTAGAACACTTCCGCAAATTCACACTACCACCAGAAACACCTCGTTTGCAGACATGGTGGAATCTGGTACGCGATCGCTCCTCAATTCAAGCGGTAGAAAATCCTGTGGACTTCTATTTGCAAAGATTTGCCAAAATTCTCGGTGAACCGATTCCCGTTGGTGCAGCACAAAAATAGGACACAGGGCTGTGGTGATGGGAGTGAATCATTAACTGTTAAGTATTGACCAAAAATTAACCAAAATCCAAAATGGGATGACCTATGAGCTTAAATAACCAAGTTCTAGATAGACCGATTTCCCAAGAACTGCCATACGTAGAGGCTAACCTCACTTACCTGATTCCAATGGCAGAAAAACCTGTTAACTATACCTACGAACCGCCAGCCGGGATTCCTCCCACAAATGCAAGCTATCAGACGCACAAACTACCCATCTACAACGCTCGTTCTATCTCAGAGAAAATCTCGTTAGATAAAGAAGGTTTTGCGTTTACTCGACATACTACTAATGTGCGCGACTTTTATGACGAAGACGAAGTTCGCCGCGTCTACTACCCAGAAGCCGAGCAATTATTAAAAGAGGTGACAGGTGCAACGAAGGTAGTAATATTCGATCACACCCTGCGTAATGCTGGTAAGTCCAAGTCAGGTGAGAATAATATTAAAGAACCTGCCAAGCGCGTACACAATGACTTCACTGCCAAATCAGGCTATGCTCGGGCCCGTTTGGAACTAGCAGCGCGGGGGATAGATGGCATTGATGCGCTACTAAAACAACGATTTGCCATCGTTAATGTTTGGCGAGCGATCGCACAACCAATTCAAGAGTCACCATTAGCAGTGTGTGATGCCCAGAGCATTCCCATAACAGACCTTGTAGCTGGTGATTTAGTGTACCGCGATCGCATCGGTGAAACATACGGAGTCACGTATAACTCCAAACATAAATGGTTCTACTTCCCACAAATGCACAGAGACGAGGCACTATTTATCAAGTGTTTCGACTCCGCAGAAGACGGACACGCACGTTTTGCAGCCCATACAGCCTTTGAAGACCCCACCAGCCCAGCCAACGCTCCCCCACGAGAAAGCATCGAACTACGAACATTCGTCTTTTACCCCGCATAGATAGCAAAAACTTCCTCTAACTCTTACTCTCTGCGTGAGACAAATCCATAATTTTATTTAACTTGGAGTAACTACCATGACTTCCCAACACTTTGACATCAAACCAATTGCCGGACGTATCGGTGCAAAAATCATCGGTCTTGACTTGAGCAGTAACCTCAGCAACGAAATCATCAGCGATATCCGTAAAGCTTTAGTTAAACACAAAGTCATCTTCTTCCGAGAGCAGAACCTTGACGCTCAAGGACAAGTAGCCTTTGCCCGACGCTTTGGGGAAGTCACTACAGCCCATCCCACCGTTCCCTCATTGCCAGAAAACCCAGAAGTTCTTGACCTGAATTATGGCAAGACTGTGAGTCGCGCCAATAACTGGCATACCGATGTCACATTTGTAGACCGTCCGCCCCTTGGTTCCGTTTTACGGGCGTTGGTCATCCCACCATCAGGAGGTGACACTATTTGGGCAAACTCCGTGACTGCTTACGAAGATTTACCAGAACACCTACGTAATATTGCTGATAAACTCTGGGCAGTACACAGCAACACCTACGATTATGCAGCAGCAACAATTGACTTACCAAAAGAAGTTTTAGAGCATCGGGCTGTTTTTACCTCAACTTTATACGAAACCCTGCATCCAGTTGTCCGCGTGCATCCTGAATCCGGTGAACGTGGCTTATTTATTGGTGGTTTCGTGCGCCGCCTGCGGGGTTTATCGCAGAATGAATCCGATGAAATCGTGAAATTGCTACAAGCTCATGTCACACGTCCAGAGAACACAGTCCGGTGGCGTTGGAAAGTTGGCGATGTAGCTTTCTGGGATAATCGTGCTACTCAACATTATGCGATCGCAGACTACGGCAATCAACCTCGCCACGTTCAACGAGTAACTATTGTTGGTGATATTCCCGTTGGTATTGATGGTAAACAAAGTGAAGCCATTAAGGGAGACTCGTCTGCATATAACCGACGTGAACCCGCTTTAGTTTAAAAGAGATTAGGGACTGGGAATCAGTATAGACTTCTTGCATAAATCAAAAAAAGAACCCCACCCCGCCTTTGACTTACGTCAAATTCTCCCCTCCCCGCACGCGGGGAGGGGCTGGGGGTGGGGTGTTAGGGACTTTTGCAAGAGGTCTTATGAAGGACGGGTTTTACGAGAAAATCTTGTTTTACCCCGTCCAGTTAACCAATTTACCCAAGTTGTATCTCCTGAATTAGTCGAACGATTGCATTTTTTCATGAAACTCTTTTACACACCTAACTCCCCGTATGCACGCATAGCAAGAATAGCTTCACTAGAACTGAATCTCAGTGAGCAGATCGAAATGCAAAAAGTCACTGTACGAGTTCCGAACAGCGAACTACTGAATTACAATCCCACAGGTAAAGTCCCAACACAAATGTTACTGTGCGAGTTTTGTTTTCAGATGCACAATATTTATTTTTTATCTCACGCAGAAACGCAGAGGTGCAGAGAGTAATTAAGAGGTTGTTTTAAAAGTAGTTGGCTGTGATTTTAGGCACTTATTTATACCCCCTAGCCCCCCTTCAAAAGGGGGGAAACCGGATCAAAGTCCCCCTTTTGAAGGGGGATTTAGAGGGATCTAGAACGTTTTGCTATCGACAAGAGGACTTTTAAAACATCCTCTAAGAGTATTATTAATTACGAATTACGAACTTGTACTGAGCGCAGCCGTTGGCGCAGCCTCTCGTAGAGAAGTATTACGAATTACGAATTATGTCCGCCTCAGCTATTCTGTTTGATTTAGATGGGACTTTGACAGATCCCAAGCCTGGCATTACTCGCTGCATTCAGTTTGCTTTATCTGAACTCGGTCATAGATCACCCGATGCTGATGAATTACATTGGTGTATTGGCCCTCCAATCAAAGACAGTTTTTCGCTGCTACTGAAGACTTCAGATGACACAGTTTTAGAACAAGCCATTTCACTTTATCGCAGTCGCTTTGCCACGATAGGATTATTTGAAAACTCCCTTTATCCCCAGATTTCAGAAACCTTAGACGCTATTCGTTTTGCTGGTTATAAGACTTTTGTTGCGACTTCTAAACCACATATTTATGCTACGCAGATCATTGAACATTTTGGCTTGTCGTCGCTTTTCAATTGGGTTTACGGGAGTGAACTTGACGGCACGCGGAGTGTAAAAGCTGACTTGATTTATCACATCTTAGTCACAGAACAGCTTTCACCTTTAACTGTGGTTATGGTAGGCGATCGCTCTCACGATATGATTGGAGCCAAGCACAATCATCTGACTGCAATTGGTGTCACTTATGGCTACGGAACTGAGGAAGAGTTAATAACTCACGGTGCTGATTTTATTGCCCATTCTCCAGGTGATATTCCCAGATTACTTGTTCACGGCTATGTTACATCCCAAAATTAGAAAAGCAAAAGAATCAGATGCACAAGGCATTTTTAAAATTATTAGAGAATTAGGTTGGTTTGCATGGGTGAATTCAACGTCTCAGGAAACAACTGTCGCCCAAATTCAGCGGAATGTTAATATACTAAAAGTCGATAGATTTATGATTGTTTATCAAAATATCTTTGCTAGCAATAATTCTCTATGTCTGAAAAATATCGCTTTGAAACATTGCAAGTCCATGCGGGACAAGAACCAGCTGTAGGAACTAATGCCCGCGCTGTACCGATTTATCAAACAACGTCATATGTTTTTGACGATGCGGATCATGGGGCGCGGTTGTTTGCCCTGCAAGAGTTTGGCAATATCTACACGCGAATCATGAATCCGACAACGGATGTATTTGAAAAGCGAATTGCTGCTTTAGAGGGGGGTGTAGCAGCCTTAGCTACCTCTAGTGGTCAGGCGGCGCAGTTCTTGGCTTTAAGTACGATCGCTCAAGCTGGGGATAATATTGTTTCCACCAGTTTTTTATATGGGGGAACCTATAACCAATTTAAAGTTGCTCTACCACGTTTAGGTATAAATGTCAAATTTGTCGAAGGAGACGAGGTAGAAAATTTTCGTCAGGCGATCGACGATCGCACAAAAGCATTGTATGTGGAAACCATCGGCAATCCCCAATTCAATATACCCGACTTTGTTGCCTTAGCCCAAATTGCTCATGAAAATGGAATTCCCCTGATTGTCGATAATACCTTTGGGGCTGGCGGATATCTGGCTCGACCAATTGAACACGGTGCCGATATTGTAGTCGAATCTGCAACTAAGTGGATTGGTGGTCACGGCACTTCTATCGGTGGCGTAATTGTCGATTCTGGGAAATTTGACTGGGGTAATGGCAAATTTCCCGTCTTTACTGAACCATCCCCCGGTTATCATGGCCTGAATTTTCAAGAAGTATTTGGTGTAGGTAGTAAATTTGGTAATATTGCCTTTATTATCCGTGCCAGAGTAGAAGGTTTAAGGGATTTTGGCCCCTCATTGAGTCCATTTAACGCCTTTCTGTTATTACAGGGATTAGAGACTCTTTCTCTGCGTGTAGACCGCCATGTGAGCAACGCTTTAGAATTAGCCCAGTGGTTAGAAAAGCAACCACAAGTAGCATGGGTCAATTATCCAGGACTTTCCCATCACCCTGCTCATGAGCGAGCCAAAAAATATCTCAGACACGGATTTGGCGGAGTATTAAATTTTGGTATCAAAGGCGGACTAGAAGCGGGTAAAACCTTTATTAATCATGTCAAATTGGCAAGTCATTTAGCAAACGTTGGGGATGCTAAAACGCTGGTTATTCATCCTGCTTCCACAACCCATCAACAACTAAGTGATACAGAACAACTTTCCGCCGGTGTGACACCTGATTTAGTGCGTGTATCAGTGGGAATTGAACACATTGACGATATCAAAGAAGATTTTGAGCAAGCATTTCAACAGATTAGTTATTAGTCATTGGTCATCTTCCCCAAATCTCAAATTCTTAATTTTGAATTTTGAATTTTGAATTTATTGTCTCCTCAGTTAGTATTAGATGAATTATCAGCACTTGATTTCACCACAAACTCAGTATTATCATTTGCCGATACCATTTGAGTTAGAAGGAGAGGAAGTTTTAACTGGAGTTCAGGTCGCTTATCGAACTTGGGGAAAGTTAAATTTGGAAGGCGATAATGGAGTGCTAATTTGTCATGCTTTAACTGGTTCGGCTGATGCAGATGACTGGTGGGAAGGTTTGTTAGGTTCAAAAAAAGCACTGGATAGCGATCGCAATTTTATTGTATGCAGCAATATTTTGGGCAGTTGTTACGGCACTACCGGAGCAACTAGCATCAATCCCCAAACAGGAATCCGTTATGGCGGATCATTTCCAGCAATTACGATTCGGGATATGGTTCATTTACAAGCTGCACTGATTAAATATCTGGGAATTAAATCTTTACAGCTAGTAATTGGTGGGTCACTCGGTGGGATGCAGGTACTAGAGTGGGCGTTATTATATCCAGAAATCGTGCAAGCGATCGCACCCATTGCCACTTCCGGTAGACATTCAGCTTGGTGTATTGGGTTGAGTGAAGCCCAAAGACAGGCTATCTATGCCGATCCCAATTGGCTTGGGGGTGACTACACACCAGAACAGCCACCAAACCAAGGATTAGCTGTAGCGCGGATGATGGCGATGAGTACTTACCGTTCTTGGCAGACCTTTACAGAACGTTTTGGACGACAGTATGATGCTTCTGCTGACCAATTTGCGATCGCTAGCTACTTACAACATCATGGTCAAAAGCTAGTAGAGAGATTTGATGCCAATACTTACATCACTCTCACCCAAGCGATGGATAGTCATGATATTGCTCAAGGTCAAGACTATAAATCTGTTCTGCAAAGCATTAAACAACCTGCTTTAGTTGTTGGTATTGATTCTGACATTCTTTATCCGCCGATAGAACAAGAAGAACTAGCAGATTTAATTCCTCATGCTCAACTAGGTTTGCTAAAATCAATTTACGGTCACGATGCTTTTTTAATTGATACAGAAGCTTTAAATGAGTTAGTAATTAACTTTCAACGATCTTCAGGTAAGTAGGAAGGCACAATTAAATATAAGATAAAACCTCACCCTCAATCCCTCTCCGTGAGTTCGGAGAGGGAAGCCGGAGGCAGAGTAAGGTTTTATATTTAATTTGACCCACTTACTTATCATGTAGAACTACATTGAGCTTTTGTAATTTTGTGTTAACCGAACCCCATATTCTTGAATCATTAAGTCGAGCCTATATCCGAGCAGTCGCAGGTAAAGTAGGCTTAAATCTTTCTATCCGCGAATATGATTATGGGGTAGATGGCAACTTTGATGAAATTATTATCCGTAACAATCGACGGGTATAATCAGGTTTTTCGCTCAGTTTTCAACTAAAAGCTTCAACCAATGGCAGCGAGATAATAACACTATTACCTACGATTTGGAAGCCAAAACTTACAATGATTTAGTCATTCGCCGCAATTTTCGGATGGCTGTACCTTGTATCCTCATCCTATTTGCCTTAGCTCCAGATTCATCCCAATGGTTAACATACGATGAGGATGAAATGCGTCTGCGTGGAAGTTGTTATTGGGAATACATAAGCGGCAAACCAACTACCAATCGCCAAAGTGTTAGAATCAAAATCCCTCGACAACAACGCTTAACTCCAGAATCGTTGCTAGATTTAATAGAGAAGGTCAAAACAGGAGAGTGGTAATGGTACAACAAATTTCAACAGAGGAATCACAAACCCACCCTCTCCACATAACTGATGTCGTCAGCTACCTCCAGCAACAAGGATGGCAAGCAGTAAATCATCCTAATCCACGTTTGTTGGTATTTCAAGGTGACAAAGATGACGCAGGTGATCCCATCCAGCTTGTGTTACCCAGTCAAAACACCTTTGAAGATAGCGATCGCCTACTCAAAAAAGCTATAAATTTATTAGTGACGATTGAAGACAAATCCCCGCAAGAAATTATCGACATAATTACTCAAACACCTGCCAAATCAAGTTAATTGAGTATTTAGTAGTGACATTCTGGGTTAATTTATCAAAATTATTAATGATATGAGTCACATTTGCGGAATGTGGGTTGTAAAATTTGGATGGCAGTTTGCAGGCATGATGAAAGGAAAAACACTTTCATAAGCTTTAGCTGCTTGCAAGACTAGTAAATCTTTATATTTTGCAGCAACAATTTGTATACCAACAGGCAAACCGTTTTTGGTGAAACCACAAGGTAAAGATGCAGCAGGTTGTTGTGTAAGGTTGAAAGGATATGTAAAAGGTGTCCAATCTCGGTGCTGATGATCAATAGATGATTGAGGTCGATTTTGTCCAACGGGAAAAGCAGCTATCGGTAAGGTGGGAGTAAGTAATAAATCATAGTTTTGATGAAATCTTTGCATTTGCCGTCCCAATGCTTCACGGGCATCTTGGGCGTTGAGATATTCTACTAAGGTGAGGCGATCGCCTTCTTTGGCTGTAGCTTGCAAACCTTCTTCAATTACAGCTTGTTGTTCTGGACTAAAGCCACGCAATAACTTAGCTGCGCCAGCTTGCCAAAAGGTTTGAAAAATGGGGCGAGGATTTACAAAACCTGGATCAACTTCTTCGACAATCGCACCGAGTTTAGCAAAAACATCAACTGCGGCTTTAACCAAAGCAGCTACTTCTGAATCAACCTCAGCGTAGCCAAAGTTGGGACTGTAAGCAATTTTCAATCCGGCTACACCCCTGTCTAAATCAGAAGTATAGTCTTGTTTGTCATCTGGTAAAGCATACCAATCACGTACATCAGAATGGGCGATGACATTTAATGTGAGTGCGGCATCAGTGACGGTGCGAACCAAAACGCCAATATGAAACAATGATCCAGTATGGGCTGATGGGTAGCCAGAAACACGTCCAAAAGTCGGTTTCAAACCAAACACACCTGTTAACGCCGCCGGTGTTCTTGAAGATCCACCACCATCTGTACCAAGATGCAGTGTTCCCATGCCCAATGCAGCAGCGACAGCAGCACCTCCGCTACTTCCTCCAGGAGTCAAATCTGTATTCCAAGGATTGCGGGTGATACCAGTAAGTGGACTGTCGGTGACACCCTTCCAACCAAATTCCGAGGTTGTGGTTTTTCCTAATAAAACTGCTCCCTGTTCCCGCAGACGAGCCACCGCAGGCGCATCTTCTTCCCAAGGTTGATGGGAGATTATCGCTTTACTCCCTCGGCGCGTTGGTAAACCCTTGGTTAATAGTAAATCCTTGACGGTAAAAGGTATACCATCCACTAAGCCACGGGGATTTCCATTTAGCCAACGCACTTCTGAGGCTTGGGCTTCAGCCAGAGCAGTCTTTTCATCTATGATCGCAAAGGCGTTAACTGAGCTATTGTAAGTATTGATCCGTTCTAGGGCAGCTTTCGTTGCTGTAACTGGTGATAACTGGCGATCGCTATATAGCGATAACAGTTGAGAAGCAGAAAAATCAGCAATGTTTGACATATTTCGGTTTGAATAGATTTAGTGAAACTACGGCTTAGTTAAGCAGTTTGGAGTAAGTTGCTAATTGTCAGACGTAACAAGTGCTATCGCAAAACCGTCATACCCTTTATTGCCTACAGTCTGGATTGCAGTTGCACTCACACGTGGTTCATGTGCGAGTAACTCATTAAAACGACGTACTCCTTGAACACTAGGATCATCGCTGTTCGCCTCAATTACAGATCCATTGCGTACAACGTTATCAGCGATAATCAGGCTACCCCGCCGGGAAAGCTTTAACGCCCATGCGAAGTATTCTGGATTGCTGGGCTTGTCTGCGTCAATAAAAATCAGGTCAAATGGATTGTATCCCTCGTTAGCTAGTTGCGGCAGTGTCTCTACTGCCCGGCCAACGCGCACCTCGACAAGATGAGCCAGACCAGCGCGGTTTATATTCTCGCGGGCAACTTCAGCGTGCTTGGGATTTGACTCTAGGGTGATCAAATGACCGTCAGCTGGCAATGCTCTGGCTAACCAAATTGTACTGTAGCCGCCTAACGTACCAATTTCCAGAATAGTGCGTGCTTTATGAATTAAGGCTAATAGCATGAGCAGTTTACCTTGGTTTGGCGAAACATTCTGTGGTGGTAAACCAGCCGCATCACTAGCCGCAAGAACAGCATTTAACACAGGGTCATAAGGTATAAGCAAATCAGTAATGTAACGATCAACTTCTGTCCATAGTTCTTGAGTCATAACTCTTCTTTCGGTAACAGTAACAGCACTTTTTAGTTTACCTTGGTTTGGCGAAACATTATGTGGTGGTAAACCAGCCGCATCACTAGCCGCAAGAGCAGCATTTAACACAGGGTCATAAGGTATAAGCAAATCAGTAATGTAACGATCAACTTCTGTCCATAGTTCTTGAGTCATAACTCTTCTTTCGGTA
>NZ_JBTYKD010000177.1:0-3646 GCF_054880495.1 Nostoc sp. | reverse complement strand
TATTTAACTTTTGCTTACTCCACTCTCTGGCAGTTTGTTCCAGAATCTCTGAGAAACTGGGATAGACGGGGGATAAATTTGCTAAATCTTTGACTTTAATTTTTTGTGACATTGCCAAGGCAATCAAATTAATTAATTCTCCAGCTTCTGCCCCTAATATCGAAGCTCCCAAAATTTCCCCGTTGCGTAGCACAATTAATTTACACATCCCAGTGGTTTCGTCTCCAAGTTGGGCTGCTGCCACTGTTTTAAAATACTGCCGTAAAACTAAAACTTCATCTCGACGAAATAGGCGTTTTGCCTGCGCTTCTGTTAAACCCACTTGCGCCAGCATCGGCACAGAAAACATCGCCCAAGGAATAGAACAATAATTTACTCGTAACCTGGGGAAAAAGAGTGCATTGTTCAGGGCAATTTTTGCTTCATAATTAGCGATATTGGCAAATTCGTAACCACCAATTACATCACCACAAGCGTAAATCCGGTGGTTAGTGGTTTGCAGTTTATCATTCACTACTAAACTACGCCGGTGCCATTTCACACCTACTGCTGCCAAATTTAGGGATTCAAAATTTGGCTGTTGGCCAGTCGCCACTAAAATTTCATCAGTTTCAATGGCCTTATCTCCTGCTTGAATCCACTTTTTATCCCCAATTAGCCTCACCTGAGTTACTGGCTTTCCGGTGAGGACGCGCACACCTTCAACTTCCAATTGTGCCTGAAGTAATATGCCTATCTCAGGGTCAAGATGCGGGAGAATATATGGGTGCTTGACTACCAGCGTCACATTGCAACCAAACCGCGCTAAAGTTTGAGCGATTTCAATGCTTTGGGGAATTCCGCCGAGAATTACCCAATTTTCGGCTAATGTCCCTCCCTGTAAGGATTGCCAAATATTAGATAGGGTTAGATAGGCAGTGGCTGGCAATCCTTCAATCTCCGGCATTTCTGGACGCGAACCACTCGCCAGCAAAAAGGTACGGGCGCGTAGTAGGCGATTGTTAACGGCAAAAGCTAATTGGGGTGAAGATTCAAATTGACCATTGCCAACGATGACATCGACTCCCCGCGCAGCAAGGATGGCTAGAGAATGCTGTTCTTTGAGATTTGAGGCGACGCATTCAGCATACAGTATCGCTTCTTGCCATGCCATAGATATCTGGCATTCTTCCGAGGTATCAGTGTGTGTGGCATGAATACCACAACTAGCGGCATCATTCAACTTCTGCGCCAGTTTACCAATTTCGGTAAGAGCATGGTGATGAGCAAACCCGTAGTCTAGTTTGGGTTCCACCAGGGCAACTGTAGCATGTAGTTGGGTTGCAGCAAGAGCAGCGTAGTATCCAGCAAGACTGCCACCAATAATTACAACATCATAATCAATAGTCATTAGTCACTTGTCATTTGTCATTGGGCATTGGGCATGGGGCATGGGGCATGGAGAAGAATGAAAATTACCTCTTTCCCCTCTGCTCCCTCATTTCCCTCCCCATTACCCCTACTCCCCACTCAGCGCTGTTAGTAAGCGTTGGTTATCGGAGTGGGAACGTACAGCAACTCGGAAAAAGCGATCGCCTAATTCTTGAAAGCTCAGGCAATCGCGGATTAAAATCTGGTGATGCTTGAGTAATTGTTGCTGTAACTGCGAAGTAGACTTTTGGGACTCAACGAGTAAAAAGTTAGCAGCACTTGCTTGGGGTTGCAATCCGGGGATTTTAGCCAAACCCTGAAAGAGTTGGTTTCGTGCAGGTGGTAGCCATGCCCAGGTTTGCTGCTGAAACTCTGTATCCTGGAGTGCCGCAATTGCTGCCGCCGCCGCTAGCGTGTTTACAGGCCAAGGGTCACGCCATAGCTGCCATTTAGCTAGGCAGTCGGGGTGTGCGATCGCATATCCTAATCGCAGTCCTGGGAGACTGTAAAATTTGGTTAGCGATCGCAATATTACTAAATTCGCATATTCCTGCACCACCGGAATCAGGCTTTGTTCCTCATTAGGCGGCACAAAATCCATAAATGCTTCATCCACCACAACCAAAGCAAATTGCTCCAGGTAGGGCAAAATAGAGTCCCGCGAAAATAGCTTTCCAGTTGGGTTGTGGGGATTATTCAGCAATAGTCCTTTGTCCTTTGTCCTTTGTCCTTTGTCCTTTGTCAATACTTCTCTACCAGAGGCTGCGCCAACGGCAACGCTACTTCGGCTGCGCTCAGTACAAGTCAATACAAGTGACCAATGACCAGTGACTAATGACAAAGGACACTCCAGCACTTTCGCGTTGTACGCCCTTAGGGTTCGGTAGTAGTCGCCAAAGGCTGGAGTTATTAAAGTTGTCGCGGCTAATTGAGCTAATTCTCTGCCGATTAAAGTAAGTAATTCTGCGGAGCCGTTACCCGGCAGAATCCACTCAGGCGGCAGTTGATGGAAGTGACTGAGAGCTAGTCTCAGTTCACTATAATTTGGGTCTGGATAGTGCTTAAGATTACCAATTTGGGACTGGATAGCAGCGATCGCGCTATTTGGAGGCCCCAACGGGCTAATGCTAGCAGAAAAATCCAGAATAGCATCAGGGGGACAACCAGCCAGTGCTGCTGCCCAGGCTAAATTTCCCCCGTGTGCAGGTTGCCGCATTAAAGAAGGGTTCCCGAAGACAGAACCTATGCTTTTGGGGGTGCTACCTTTTCTCTAAACAGTTTTCCTGCGGAGAAAGCAGGAACCCTGGTCGCTGGGATTTCCATCTTTTCATTTGTTTTCGGGTTGCGCCCTTCGCGGGCTTTACGTTCCCGTGATTCAAATGAGCCAAATCCTACCAACGTTACCTTATCACTAGAGGAAACCGCTTCAATAATCGTTTCCAAAGCGGCAGTTAAGACTTGATCCGCTTGTTTCTTGGTAACACCAGCCTTTTCAGCTACGGCATCAACTAATTCACCTTTGTTCATATCAAACTCCTGAAGGTTTACTTGAGATTGTTTACGGATCTAAATTAATACATCCGTAGTGAAATATCGGTTCGCGGAAATACAAAAATCATCCTTTAGGAGTACTTTTACTCAAAACGGCTGTACATCCCATCGGCTCGACTTTTCAATGAATCATTCTAAGGTGTTGTAGCCTGATGTGGATAGATGAAACCATTAATTTATATAGATTTCAGGATTTTTTCTAATTTTAAGGTGTTGTTTCACTAAAAACCACCCCAAAAATAGGAAAAAATACCTAGTAAATACTGCGTAGGCGCAGCCCACCGCAGGCATCACGAGGGAAACAGGGGAGTGGAGAGGTGGAAGATCGTTAGTATTTGTTAGGATTAATTACCGATGTTGAAGAGTTATTGCTGAGATTAACCAATTGTTGTAAACTACCTACACCGATTTGGAGTACCAAATGCAGAGTAGGCTTTGTCCCAGATTTCACCACCAGTCGGAAACTTTTCTTCGCTGTCTTTCCAACAAGCAAGTAATCCCCGGAACTTCAGGGTTGTTTACGGAAACCCCCAAAGCTGCAATGTTTAGCGCAGCATTAATATCAGCGTCATGCTCAAAACCACAATGCCCACACCAGATTAACTGCGGCGGGGTAGCCCCTAAATTCTATTTATGGGGGCTAGCCGCAGGCGAATTCATTCGCAGTCAAGTTTCTTTCTGGTTT